>CAZHLB010000442.1:0-5940 GCA_964533005.1 uncultured Saprospiraceae bacterium | reverse complement strand
GATTCTGAAATTGTAATCCCTTTCCTGAACATTTTTTCCCGCACCGCTATCCTGTTTTCGTCTTTTGTCAAGCCAAAAAATAAGGTTCACCAACCGGGACAACCAATATGTTTAACTTCTACCGCTGCAACTGCCTCCTCGCAACCACGCTTTGCCTGATTTTCACCTCAGTCAAAGCTCACGCTCAATCTGGCTCGCCCAGCCAATTTCCAATTTCCAATCCTTCGCCTTGCGGAATGGGTTTGCCCATCAATGATTTCAGTTGTGACCAGACGCACTACTACAATATTGACGTGACCAACGCACCCGGTACGGCGCTCGGAACAGACGTTTTTTTGCGGGAAGTCCGCTTCATCATCGAGCATGAGTGGGTCGCCGACCTCGACATTGTGCTGCGTTCGCCCTCGAATATTTGGGTTGAATTGAGCACCGACAACGGCAGTGGAAATGACAACTACGGCAACCCCGACAGCATCGGTTGCACCCAGTTCACGACCTTGATTTCTCATGCCTCGCCGTTTGCCTGCAATGCCGAAAATATAACCCAGGCGACCGCACCCTTCATCGGAAACTACCTGCCCGAAGGCAATTTCAACCAATTCAACAACGGCTCGAACCCCAACGGAAACTGGACGCTCGTGATTTGCGACGACGGCATGGCACACTACGGCACACTCGAATTTGTCGAATTGGTTTTCGAGGCAACCACTTGCAACCAGCCGAGCGGCGTCGCAGTCACCTCGACGGATTCGACCTCGGTGACACTCAACTGGACGCCTGGAAATCATTGCACGACCACACTCATCGAGTATGGTGCGCCAGGTTTTGCGCCGGGCGTTGGATTCTCGCCAGGGCAAGGCACGGTTGTGCTTGCGAACTGCCCGCCGTTCACGATTCCAGGGCTTGACCCTTCGAGCCAGTTTGAAGTTTATGTGCGGGAATTTTGCGGCGGCAGCCAATTTTCAGAAAATGCCTGCCCGGTAGTTTTTCAAACCAAATGCTCGCCGCCGCCTGCGACGATGGTTGAAAATTTCAACTCGCAAACTTTTTGCAACCCAACCTGCGGTTCAACTTGCGAACTCACCGGCGCCTGGCAAAATGCGGACGATGATGATTTCGACTGGATTTCAAATGCGGGCCCCACCAGTACCGACCTGACGGGCCCCGACGACGACTTCCCCGGGGGCGGCTTTTACATTTACATTGAAACCTCCGGCACTCTTTGCCGCAACGGGCGGGGCGCTGAATTGGTCTCGAATTGCATCGAAGTGCATGCGAATCCCGACAGTTGCGATTTCTCCTTTGACTACCACTTGTTTGGCGTTCATGTGAATGCCATCGTGCTGGAAGCTACGACCGACGGCGGCGCCACCTGGCAATTTTTGTGGCAAGGCGCTGGCAATCAAGGCAATGTGTGGCGGAAAAAATTCATTGACCTCAACGCTTTCGACGGGCAGGTGGTTCAGTTTCGCTTCACCGGCAAGGGCGGCAATGGCTTTCGGGGCGACCTGGCGCTCGACAACCTCGTGTTTTACGGCTCGACTGACCTGGGTTCGCCGCCACACATCTATTATATGGATGCCGACGGCGACGGCTTCGGGCAGCAGGGGGTGCAAGTCGCTTTTTGCCAGCCCAACCAGCCGCCGGGTTTTGTTGACAACAACCTCGACTGCAACGATTTCGACCCTTTCATCAATCCGGGTGTGGCGGAGACCCCTTGCGATGGCTTTGATTTCAATTGCAATGGTATGATTGACGAGCTGGTGCTGCCGCCAGTTGCCGCTTTTGGCGACACGGTTTGCAGTGGGGAACTTGGTTTTGCGACGGCGCTGCCTGGATTTGGAGGGCAAATCAATTGGTACGATGCGTCCACCGGGGGCAATTTTCTGCACACCGGCATCAGTTTTTCACCTGCCCCTTTTCCTGAAAATTTGACCTCGTCGCCGTTGACCCTGACCTTTTTTGCCGAAGAAATTAGCCCCGACAGTTGCGTTTCCACTGCCAGAACGCCCGCCAGCATTGTCATTTTGCCAAATCCTGACCTGAGCACCGCCGACCAGCCGACTGGGTGCGCAGGCGAAATTTTCGACCTGACCACTGTCAACGTGACCGACGCCAACGGCTCGAACGGCAGTTTCAGTTTTTTCCAAAACCCGCCGTTTGTGCCTGATAATCAAATCAATCCGGTAGTTCAGCCGACCGCAAACACAACTTATTTTATCGTCTCGACAGCGACGGGAGGGTGCATGGATGTTTTGGCAGTCAATTTTGTGGTCAAACCAAGCCCGGTCGCAGACATCCAAGGTGCATCGGCGTTGACCGGAAAAATCTGCCGCAACAGCCAAAGCCTGCTCACCGCCGCCGACCTCGGCAATGGCGCTCCACCGCTCAGTTTTTTGTGGAACAACGGCTCGACCAACCCTGACCTGACCATTTTCAGCAACCCTACTTTCGGTGCAACGGATTTGTACGCCGTGACCATCACCGGCGAAAACGGCTGCTTCAGTTCGGATAGCCTTGCAGTGACGACCACGACGAGCATCACCGGCGTCCAGGTTTCCACCCAATCGGTCTCCGTTTGCAACGGAAACAACGGCTCGGTCACGCTGACCCCGGTCGGCGGCGTGTCGCCTTTTCTCTACGAATGGGAAGGCGGCGGCAGCACGACTTTGCCCGGTAGCCTGACACTCAACGGTTTATCGCAGGGAACTTACGCTTTCACCATCACCGACAGCTCGCCGGAAGGCTGCGAATTTTACGTGCCGGTGGTCGTGGTGAATGGGCCCAGCGCCATTGTCAGCCTTGAAAATGTGGCGGACGTGAGTTGCAACGGCGGCTCGGACGGCTGCATTGAATTGCAGGTTGTCGGTGGGAATCCTTCCATTTTGTGGAGCAACGGCTTCACCGGGGAAGTCAACTGCGGCTTGGCGGCAGGAACTTACGGCGTAACGGTGACGGAAAACGGATGCAGCAACATCCTCGAAATCCCGGTGGATGAACCTGAGCCATTGACTGCATTTCCGACGGTGAAAGAAGTTCGCTGTTTTGGCGGCGAGGAAGGCAGCATTTCACTCAGCGTTTTTGGCGGGACGCCGCCGTATCAATTTGCGTGGAGCAACAACCGCTTCACCCAAAATATCACGCAACTGCCCGCCGGGGCTTACTCGGCGACGGTGACCGATGCGAAAGGTTGCCAGTTTGTACTGCCAAATATCCAGGTCAGCCAGCCCGACCAGCTTGGCGTTGCGACGCAAAATTTGACGCCGGTGAGTTGCTCTGGCGGGCACGATGGGCAGGTGGTCGTTTCGCCCGTGGGCGGAAAAAAACCTTACTCGTATGTCTGGAATACTGGTGCGACGGGCAGCACCGTGACCAATTTGGCGCAAGGAGACTACGTCGTGACCGTCACCGATGCGAACAATTGCAGCGCCTCGAAAAGCATTTTCATGCCGCAGCCGACGCCCGTTTTCATTCAAATTGACCAAACTCAAGACCCCGTTTGCAATGGCATAGATGACGGCAGCATCGGGGTCAGCGTTTCAGGCGGCAACGGCGGCTACACCTATTTTTGGAGCAATGGCGGCACTACGCAAGACGTGCAAAACCTCGGCGTCGGCAGCTACGTCCTGCTCGTTTCCGACCAAAAAGGCTGCAAGGCGCAGTCCGACACGGTCACTTTGGACGCCCCGGCGAGCATGATTTTGGAACTTTCCAAAACCGACCCGTACTGCGTGGGCATGGACAATGGCACTATTTCGGTGGCGGTTTTGGGCGGAAAAGCGCCCTACGAATTTTCATGGAGCATTGACGAATCGGGCGCTGAAATCACTGATTTGCCGCCTGGCGAATACGTCGTGACGGTCACCGACGCAGACGGCTGCCGCTTCGACACGAGCATCGTTTTACTTGAAAATCAACCACTTAAACCGTTGGTCACTGCCATTCCGCCTGCCTGCGCAGGCACGGCTTCGGGGCAATTGGCGATGGTGGTGACGGGCGGCGTTCAGCCTTACCAAGTGCTTTGGAGCACCGGTCAGTCGGGCAATTCCATCTCCGGTTTGCTCGAAGGAAACTACACGGCGACGGTGACTGACGACCTGGGTTGCCGGTTTTACCTCGACCTGATTTCGCTCGAAGCGCCGCCTGCACTCGACATCAATTTGGATGCGGTGGAAAGCATCGCCTGCCACGGCGGCGACGAAGGTGGCATCCAAGTGAGCGTTTCCGGTGGCACTTCGCCCTACGAATTTCACTGGTCAACCGGCGCAACGAGCGAGGATTTGGGCAATCTTGAAGCAGGATTTTATAGCCTGACCGTCACCGACGAGCACAATTGCGTCTCGGTGAGCCTGCCTTTCGAGGTCAGTTCGCCGGATTCCTTGTCGCCATCCGCCACGTTTCTTGCGCCCACCGGCTGCGAATCGGTCAATGTTGACACGGTTTGCGTGAGCGTGAGCGGCGGCGTTGCACCTTATCATTTTTTGTGGACGACCGGCGACACGACCTCCTGCCTGTTCCATCCGCTGACTGGCGACTACACGGTGACCATCACCGACGCCGCCGGTTGCACCAATGAATTGATGTCGGTGAAAGTCCCCGACGAGGTGGCGGCGATGTCCATCGAGCCGGTGCAAACGGGTCAATCGCAGATTTGCGCAGGCGCAAACAACGGCTCGCTGGCAGTGGTCGTCGAGGGCGGGGCGAGACCTTACCAATTCATCTGGAGCAACGGCGAACTGGGCATGACCTCTGCCGACACGCTGATTATCAACGGGTTGCCCGGCGATTCGTACAACGTGACCATCACTGACAATTATGGTTGCGTGGCAGTTTCGCCGACGATGCAGGTGCATACTTTTTCGACAATTCAGCCGAGCATTCCCGGCAATCAGGTGCAGCACGTGCGCTGCAAAAGCGGCTCCGACGGTTCGATAAATCTGAACGTGACCGGCGGTTTTTCGCCTTACGAATATGCCTGGGCGAATGCGGGCGGCGACACGATTTCGCAGCAGCAAGACTTGACGAGCCTACCTGCCGGAATTTACTCGGTCGTCGTCACCGACAACATCGGATGCTCGGCAACGGCGAGTGCTCAGGTGACCGAGCCAGCTTCGTTTTTGAGCATTCAAAGCCCGCCGCCGGTGGTCAGCGACGTGTCTTGCTACGGCGAATCGGACGGCTCGATTGACATTTCGCCGAGCGGTGGTGTGCCGCCGTACACCTACATTTGGAACAACGGCGCAACGACGGAAGACCTGCAAAATCTGCAACCCGGCGAGTACCGGGTGACCGTCACCGACGCCAATACCTGCGCCTACTTTTCCATTTTTTACCAAATCGGAGCACCAAAATCCCCCGTGACTTTGCTGGATTTTCAGGTGACGGACGCCACCTGTTTTGGCGAGTCGGACGGCAGCATTGACATTCATATAGTCGGCGGAACGCAGCCTTATTTTTACAATTGGGACTTGCCCGCCGTGACCGAAGACCTTGAAAACGTGCCCGCAGGCGAGTATCACCTGACGGTTTTGGATGAAAATTTCTGCGGCATTGACTCGACTTTCGAGGTGGGTCAGCCTGATTCTTTGGAAATTTTGACCAGCCAAATGCCAGCCGCACTGGGTCAGTCGAATGGCTGGGCGGCAGTTTCGGTGAGCGGCGGGACGCCGCCGTATTTGTTCCTCTGGGAAAATGGCGAGACTAACGACACGCTGCAAAATGTGCCGACCGGGTGGTACGAAGTGGTCGTGACGGACGCTAATTTTTGCCAGAAAACCGCCTGGGTAAAAGTAGAGTTGGAGACGGGAACGGTTGAAAACGAGGCAGTTGCGAGGTTTTGGCTTTTCCCGAACCCGGCTCAGGATATAGTGAAATTGAGCATCGAGACGGGGCAGGTTTTTGATTTGGAGGTGAGGATATATGATGGGGTGGGGCAGGAGG
>CAZHLB010000441.1:0-5950 GCA_964533005.1 uncultured Saprospiraceae bacterium | reverse complement strand
ATTTTCAATTTTTACCGGGAAAGGCGCATCTCCCACCTGTCAGCTTTCCGCCTGTTTTCGATGAAAAAAGCACTACTCACCCTCTCACCACTGCTTTTCTCCTGCTTTATTTTTGCACAACCCATGCCCTGCGGCGACCCTGCCGCCATGCAGCCTTTCTGTGCCGACGCCTGCGTCGTCTGCGACATTGACGGCTTCCAGGGCATCAACAGCGACCAAACCCAGGGGCAAGTGCCGCCCGGTTTTTGCACCACCCAAGCCCATCATTTGCAGTGGATTGCCTTCATCGCCGGCACCGAAGACCTGACCATCCAGGTTCAGGTTGGCGCTTGCCAATCTACCTTCGGCATCGAGGTTGGCATTTACCAAAGTTTTGATTGTCAGACGTTTCAACTCGTTTCCAACTGCAATACCGAGTGCCTGCCCAATCAAAATTTCAACTTCCAAAACACCGTCCCGCTCACCGTCGGGCAGCATTATTATTTCGTGATGGACGGCAGCAACGACGACGTTTGTAATTACACCATCGAGGTTTTGGAGGGTACGACCAACGTTTCCGAACTCACCAATTCCGGCGCCATTCAGGGCGTGAATGCCACCTGCCCCGGCGTCCCGCAAATTTTTCATGCCGAAGGACAAGTCGGAGCGACCCTTTTCAATTGGACTTTGAATGGCGCACCGCTCGCCACCGGGCAAACCATCGAGCATACTTTCACCACACCCGGCACGTACCAACTTTGCGTCACCGACGCCAACGCCTGCGACGAAGCGCCGCCAAGCTGCAGTTTTATCGAAGTGCAACCGCTGCCGCCGACGGTGTTTTCGGCTGCGCTTTGCCCCGGCGAATGTTTCGACGTTGCTGACACAACGCTTTGCCAAACAGGCAGTTACGAGTTTCATTTCACCAATGTTGGCGGCTGCGACAGCGTGGTTTTGGCGGAAATCCAGGAATTTCCGTCAGCGGTGACGAACTTAGATTTGATGATATGCGAAGGCGACACCCTGTTCGTGGCAGGCAAACCATTTTACGAAACCGGCATTTTTCAAGAAACCCTGACCACCTGGCGAGGCTGCGACAGCATCATCAACCTCGACCTTTTTGTGATTGTCTGCGAAATTCAGGGGGATATTTTGGTCAACGACGTGGCGTGTTTTGGCGGCTACACCGGCTCGATTGTTTTTTCGGTGACCGACGGGACGCCGCCTTTCAACTACACCTGGGAGCGCATCGGCGAGACTTCGCCATCCGGTCAGGGCACTTTGACGGGGGTGAACGTGAATGAAACGCTGACGCAACTTCCCGTCGGAACTTACCTCATCACCGTCAAAGATGATTTCGGGCACGACCTGGTTTTGATTGGCGAAGTCACGCAGCCCGAACCACTCTCCTTGTCCTTTCAAGCCTCTGATTTTCAAGGCTTTCAAGTCTCTTGTGCAGGCGGCGCAGATGGCGTTTTGGCGGCTCAACCGGGAGGCGGGATGCCACCTTATTCCTATTTTTGGAGCAACGGCAGCCAGTCGGCGACCTTGCAAAACGTGCTTGCGGGGGAATATTTGGCGACCGTTTCGGATGCTTTCGGATGCACTTTGACAGGCAATTTTACGCTCACGCAACCGCCGCCGCTCGTGCTTGCCGCCAATTTTGAAAACCCGAATTGTGATGGTTTGGAGACTGGCTCGGCGAGTATTCTCGCTGCTTCCGGCGGCATTCCACCTTATCAATATGCCACGTCTGGCGGCGATTTTGGCGAGGTGAAAGAGTTCACCGGACTTGGTCAAGGTAGCTACGTGCTGACCGTTCAGGATTCCAACGGATGCACTGCCGACACAACGGGTCACCTGGTTGCGCCTGCGATTCCGGTCATTGATTTGGGCGAAGATTTGACCATCGAACTGGCGGAAATCACCCGCCTTCACCTCGCCTACAATGTGCCACTGGAAACCTATGCTTGGTCGCAGCAGCCCGGTTTGTCGTGCTACGATTGCCTCGAACCGGATGCCATGCCTTACGAAACGACCACTTTTTCCCTGACCGTCAGCTCCTTCGACGATTGTTTGACGAGCGATTCAATCACTGTAAATGTGCTGAAAATCAGACCGGTGTACATTCCCAACGTATTCAGTCCAAACGGCGACGGCATCAATGACCGCTTCACCGTTTTTGGTGGAAAGGCGGTGAGCCGGGTGCGCTCGCTGACCATTTTTTCCCGGTGGGGCAGCCTCGTTTTTCAACAAAAAGACTTTGCGCCGAATGATTTGAACGTAGGTTGGGATGGCACTTTTAAAGGCAAAAAAATGCAGGCGAGCGTGTTTGCTTGGATGGCGGAAGTGGAGTTTGTGGACGGGGAGGTGATTTTGTACGAGGGGGATGTGACGGTAGTGAAGTAAAGTTGCAGCCTATTTTTGTCTAAGTTTGTTCCTGTAAAAAACGACAGTCATGCTCATCGCCAATCCAATTTACGATAGCGTTTTCAAGTACCTGATGGAAGACGAACGGGTTGCCCGCCGCTTGCTTTCAATTATCATGGGTGAAGAAATCATTGAAATTGAGACCCGCTCCCAAGAGCAAACTTTTCACTCGCAGACTAGCCTATTGACTGTTTTCCGGCTGGATTTCGTGGCAGTGATTCTGACCAAAACCGGCGAGCGCAAAAAAATCATCATAGAACTGCAAAAAGCCAAGCAACCGATAGACATTCTCCGTTTTCGCCGCTATCTCGGCAAGCAGTATATGCAACAAGAAATGGTCAACGGCGTCTTGACCGACCTGCCTTTGCTGGTTATCTATTTCCTGGGCTTCAAATTAGACGTTCAACATTCGGTTCTGAAAGTCAACAGGGTCTATCACGATGCAGTTTCAGGAGCCATCATTGAAAAAAAGGACGGTTTTATTGAGAAATTGACGCACAACTGCATCGTGGTGCAGATACCTTGCTTGCCGCCAAAAGCGCAAAACAAGCTGGAAAAAGTGCTTTCCGTCTTTAACCAAAAGTGGGTCAAAGACGAGGACAACAATTGGATAATGAATTTTCCCGGCAGCAACGACGATGAAGACTTGAACCTGATTGTAGAGCGCCTGCACACTGCGGCTGAAGATGAGGAAGTGCAAGAATTGATTGAAGCAGAGGAAGAATTTGAGCGGTCAATTGAACGATTTGTGAGGGAAAAAGAAATGGTAATTGAACTGAAAGACCAGGTGATTGAGCAGAAAGACCAGCAATTGGAACAGAAAGACCAGCAAATTGAGCAGAAAGACCAAGTGATTGAACAGAAAGACCAGCAAATTGAAGACCTAAAACGAATGCTCGAAAAAGCCTTGTCTAACAAATAACAAAGCTTGTTTTCCTCGATTTTCAGGTTGGGTGGCATTGTTTTAAACGCCACCCAACCTGGAAAATCATTCAATCACGACCTTCCTCACTTCCTTCCCAACTTTCAAAACATACACGCCTGGCGACCATCCGCCCACATCGAGTGAAGCCTCGCCTATCATTTCTCCACGATAAAAAACTTGCCCCAGCGAATTGCAAACCGTCAGTGTTTGCGCACCTGCTTTGCTCGTCCGAACCGTCACGGAAGTGCTGGCGGGGTTTGGAAAAATGGTCAGCCAATCAGCCGCAGCAACTTCTCCGGCGGCGCTCGCCAACTCATTATTGAAGCCAAAAGTGGGCGCTTTGATGACAAAATCGCCCGTGCCGTTGGGAATTCTGGCGTAGCCCAAATCCTCCGTTTGCTGTCCGAAAACGACTTCCTGACCAATGTTCAGCTCCGGGTCAACCAAGTAAATTTCCTCGCCGCTGGCGCTCAATTTGAAACTGGCGTGAAGCCCCGCCTGGCTACCGTTTTCATCCGCCCAAACGATGAGGTAGCCCTTCGGGTCAATGATGCTGCCGTTCGGGAACGACCATTTTTGCAGGTTGTCGGGGTTGTCGGTGAGGCTCCAGCCGCTCAGGTCAATGAGGGTATCGGCGTTGTTGAAAAGCTCAATCCAATCGTCGAACTCGCCGTCCTGGTCGCTGGCGGTGGTCGTGTTGGAAGCCATGACTTCGTTGATGACGACTTGCGTCGGAATGAAAGAAGTCACTTTGACACGATACACAAACACATCATGTTCAGCGCCTTGCGGAAAGTAGGAAGCAGTTTTTGGCGTGTTGTCGGCAATCGCCTCGATGTAAAAACGGACGTATTCGCCATTGCCAAAGCCGGGAATGGTTGCGCCGAAAATGCCATCGCCAGCCGCCCCGTCTGCATGGTTTCCGTCGTCGAACATCGGCGTTTTTTCAAACGTACCGACCAAGCCGCCAGCATAATAAAGCTGGACTGCGGAAATGCCCATCGCACCGCTCACCTGCGCCGTCGCCAGCACTTCCTGCCCGGCATCCGGTTGCCCGAAAGCCACGCCGCCTGCCGACCAAGCTGCCGAGTCAATGGTCAAACCTTGCACATTTACCTGGACATTTGCCAGCAAGAAATTCCGGCGCTGCAGCACGAAATCTTTCAACTCCTGCTGCTCGGAAACGAACTGGGTGTAGCTGTACAATTTCTTCGTGTCCGCCTGCACGAGCGAGTCAATCAAGGTCGAATAATTGTCAATCAAAGCTTCTGCCTGGTCTTGCTGCAAACTCTCGGCGACGATGGTTCGCAGGTGCGCCAGGTAGCGTTGGCGCAGGTTCGGAACGGCAAACAGGCGGTTCATCAACACGTAACGAGCATCGGTTTCGTGGTAAAACGGCGACCACGTTGCATGCTCCAGCCACATGACACTGTTGGCGTCGTACTCCTGTGGCACGAGCCTGCCGGTTTCGGGTTCCCAATAAAGATAGTAGTCCATGCCGCCCTTGTTGATGTAGCTGTCGTCGTCGCCGAAGACGTTTTCGGCAGCCAGAAACCAGAGCGTTCGGTCGAGGTCGAGGAGGAGACGGAGGCTATCTTCGAGTTGGGCGAGAGACGTGTTGTTCAGTTTGTCAATCACGTTGATGAGGTCTTCCCAGGGATTGGTTTTTTGGGTACGTTTCAGGGTGTAATATTTTTTGTACTCCGTTGAGTCGCTGGTATCCAGCCAGTTGAGTGTGCAATAACCCGTTCCGAATGGGCCTCCCGTTCCGCCGCCACCGGGGCCACCACCACCGCCGATGGTTTTCAGTGCCCTCCAAATCGTGCCGTCGTTGCTCAAATACCATTGTTTGAAAAAGTCCCCGTCGAGTTGCTGAATGTTTGGATAGACGCCCCAACTCTGCCCATTGATGAACAAATGCACGTAGCTCCCCTGCACTGCCGGAACGTGTTTCCTGATTTCATGCTCGAAAAAAACCTCCCGCATAAAGCTTGGGTCTTCGAAGCAATTGTTCAGGTTAAACGTGTTGTAACCGTCGTAGTCCTGCTTTTCGTCCTCGTAGTTGAGGGTGAGATTGAAAGATTTTTTTTGGGAATTTTGGGTCATCTGGTAAGAAGTCTGACCCCGGAAACGAACACCCACCGGGCTTTCCAGCGTGTCGCCGTTGATAATCAGAGTAGCTGGAAGGTCAGTGCCGCCTTGATAATTATTGGTCAGCAGCGTCCAATAATTGGACTGCGAAAACCAAAGCTCGAAGACGTTGACCACTGCCTCGTCGAAAACGCCTTCCGATGGCAGCCCGCCAGAAATCAACCGCTTGCCGTCTGCGGAAAAGTGCATCTGGTCAGGCAGGTTTTGCGCTTGAATTTGAAAAGTGAAAAAGGAGAAAAACAGCAGGGCAAGCCCCGCTTTTGAGGTGGAAATTTTTTTCATGTCGCTGAAATATGAGTTGTTGCTGAAAAGAACAGGTTGCTTGGAAAGGTTGGCAAAGGTAGGTTGCGGGTGCGGTTGGAAGGTTGCACGGAAAAATCGGCTCAAGTTGAGTTTGGGCGACCGGAAGCACGGCCTTTAGGCTGTGCTACCGGTCACCTCCATCAATCAGACTTTCTTTCTCCT
>CAZHLB010000440.1:0-5971 GCA_964533005.1 uncultured Saprospiraceae bacterium | reverse complement strand
CGCCGTGACCCAGGTGGCGGCAAACACGCTGCTGCTCAATCCCGATTGGGTGGACGCTGCTCTTTTCCCCGGTTTTGAAATCATCGAAACCGACCCCGACGAGCCGGGCGCTGCGAATGCGCTGCTGGTGGGCGAAACGGTGATTTATTCGGCGGATTTTCCGATGACAGCGTTGTGGCTGGCGGAGGCTGGAATCGAGCTTTTTCTGGTGGATAATTCGGAGGTTTTGAAGGCGGAGGGTGGGGTGACTTGTTGTAGTGTGGTGTTTTGAATTTGGGCAAAAATGGGCGGCATTTCAGGCTATTTTTCGAGGCATCCTTTTTATCTTGTTGCACTTTTTAATCATCAACCCTCTTTCTATGAGCGACTACGATACTTTTGACTTTGCTGCTTACAGCAATTCCATTCGGCATCTTGCAACCGGAAGAATGTTGGAAACCCTTGTGCTTTCGGCAAGTTTGCAGGAGCTAAAAAACTTGCCTGGCGTCTGGCTGTTCGATTGGGTGAAGGAGGCAGCCCAATATTCGGTTTACAAACTTGTCACCGTTGAAGACCCGGCAACCATACAAGGCTTGGTGAGTTTTGAAGAAAGACCAGGATTTTACCAGCTTCTTTTGGTTGAGAGCGCTTCAATTAATAAAGGACGCCGAAAAGTGTACGAGGGAGTAGCTGGCAACTTGTTTGCTTTCGTTTGCAAACTATCAGCAGAGAAAGGATACGATGGGGTAATTGGTTTTGAAGCAAAATCCCAATTGATAGAGCATTATCGAAAAACACTCGGCGCTCATTCAATCGGCAACTCCAACAGGATGTTTATTGATGAAGCGCAAGCAGAAAAATTGATTCATCTATATTTTCCAAAATAGCTCGACTATGAAAATTATCAAAGAACCCAACGGCGTAGATTTTACGGTCGTGAACCGGCGCTTCACCGACGAAGAAGCGAATGAACTTTTGGAACAGGTAAAAAACTACAAAGCCAGTACCCGGAAACAATTTATCCCTGACCCGAATGGTGTGGATTTTACCGTCATTCCGAAACACCTCACCGATGAGGAGGCAAATGAAATTTCTGACTACATCAAGAAATACAAGGCTGCTCAAAATCAAGCTCTTGAAGTCAAAGTCCTCCCGGCAAACTCCCAGGAACTTGATTTCCTGCTCACCTTGCTGCAAAGGCTAAACATCAAGTGGACGCTGGTGGGCGGATAGGTTTGACGAAGCCACGTTCCCACGAGAAATGAAAAGGGGAAGGTTTTCTGCAAGAAAACCTTCCCCTTTTCATTTCCGGTGAAATCCATCCTCAAGCAACGGCAAACCCCGAATGCTGCCTCCTGACAGGCGCTTGAAAACCCAGCACGAGGTCTTTTTTCGGAATGCCTCTTTCCACCAGCATCAGCGCCACTTCCAGGTCGGTTCCATCGTGCTCGAGCCAAACCTTGCCATCGGGTTTGACCTCCACGTGCAGGAAATTGCCGTAGGTGCGGCGCTCACCACGCCAACCGGAATTCATCAAAAGATACTGCCCGTTTTCGTCATCCAAAACCTTCAGCGTTTCAATTTCCGGGTAGGAACTGCTGCCTTCGTCTCCGATTTCAGCGACCAACTGGCGGACGATTTTTTTGTATTTGGCTACTTTATCCATTGTACAACTGTTTTTAATTCAGTGCTGAAAACCAACAACTTGACATGGTAGTGGTTCACGACTTCCTCGTTAAAGGGGTCAGAAATGAAATCGTCGTAAACGTCGGTCGGTGCAGAAAGCACCAACGTTCTGTCGGGGTCTTGCTTTTGAAGCGCCACGAAATAGTAGTTGTACTGCCCCAAGGCTCGGTAAAATTCAGTCACTTGCGAAGCGCCTTCAAAGCCTTTCACTTCCACGGCGATTTTTTCAGCGCCCCTTTCGGCGGCGATGATTTTTTCCGCTCCGATGTCAACGAAAATATTTCGCTTGCCCACCGGCACTTTCAGGTGCTCGTGCGTGATAGTCCAGCCGTCTTTTATCAAGGCTTCTTTGACGATGTCGTGGTATTTGTCCTTTCTCATTGGGTTTGGATTTGGCGAGTTTGTGTGGTGCAAAGTTGTTAGATTTTGTCGAAGCTTGAAGTCTGCGATACTTTTCCAAGTAGTCAACTGCTTTCCCGCCTTACGATTTTATCAACTTGCATTAACCTGCGCTTTACACCCTCATTCCAGCTTTGCGCGCCTTTTGGTAAAGGGCTTCCGCATTTCGTCCTTTCTTCAAAATCGAAATGCAGAGCCTGTTTTGAACCTAATTTTCAATTCATGAAGAAGCATTTTCTACTTTTCACTGCACTCATCCTTTTCGCTTCCTGGTTGCAAGCGCAAGTGGTCGTCAACAGCGACATCACCGGCAGCACGACCTGGACGAGCAATAACATTTACCTCCTGCAAGGCGGCTGCCTCTACGTCCGCAACGACGCCACTTTGACCATCGAACCCGGTACTATTATTAAAGGTGACGAGGCTGCGCTCATCATTTTGCCCGGCTCGAAAATCATCGCCGACGGGACGCCGGAGCGCCCCATCGTTTTCACTTCCAACCAACCGGCAGGCTTGCGTGCCAGGGGCGATTGGGGCGGGCTTACCCTGCTCGGCAAAGCGCCCATCAACGTGGTTGGCGGCACGGCGACTGTCGAAGGCGGCTGCACCGAAGCAGTTTATGGCGGCACTGATGCGGCTGACAATTCCGGCATCCTGCGCTACGTGCGCATCGAATTTGCAGGCACTACTTTCCAGATTAACAACGAGTTGAACAGCCTCACCCTCGGTGGCGTAGGCTCCGGCACTGTCATCGAGCACGTGCAGTCGAGCTACGGCGACGACGATGCTTTCGAATGGTTTGGCGGCACGGTGAACGGCAAATACCTCATCACCTACCGCACGAAAGACGATATGTTCGACACGGATTTTGGCTACCAGGGCAAGAATCAGTGGGTGCTGGCAGTGAGCGACCCCGGCACTGCCGACGTGAGCGGCTCGAACGGTTTCGAGTCTGACAACGACGGCACCGGCACGACCAACACGCCGAGGACGGATGCCAAATTCAGCAACGTGAGCATTTTTGGGCCCAAGCAGACACCTTCCACGACCATTCACACGGATTATCGGCGCTCGGCTCACATCCGCCGCAGTTCGCTGCAAGACATTTTCAACTCGGTTTTCACGGGCTTCCCGACGGGGCTTCGCCTCGAAAGCGCCAACTCGGAAACGGCATTCCTGACCTCCGGCGAGGTGAAGTTGAAGAACAACGTCTATGCTGGCATGACCAAACTCCTGGACTCCACCAGCGTGAACTCTTTGACAACGGTGAAAGCCAAACTGGAAACGGAAAACACCGTCTTTGCTGCCGTCGCCGACCTGATGGTGAGCGACCCGTTCAATGAAACGAACCCGAATTTCCTGCCGCTGGCTGGTTCGCCGCTGCTTTTGGGCGCTGATTTCACCAGCCCGGAACTGACCGACCCGTTCTTTACCACAACGACCTACCGGGGCGCTTTCGGCGACACCGACTGGACGAATTGCTGGGCGGAATGGGATCCCATCAACGCCGATTATTCCACCGCTCCGCTGGTCTATATCACCAAACCGACGGTGACCGCTGGCGGCGCAACCACGTTTTGCCAGGGCGGCAGCGTGATTTTGAGCGCACCAGTTGGTTTTCAATATGCCTGGAGCAACGGTGCAACGACGCAAGACATCACGGTCATCGCTGGCGGCAGCTACTCGGTGACGGTTTCCAGCAACCGGGGCTGCGCCATGTCTTCCGACGCAGTTGCCGTGACGGTGAACCCGACTCCGGCGGCTGATTTCACCTTCCAGGTGAACGGCGCAACGGTTTTATTCGCCAACGCTTCCGCTGGCGCAACCGCTTACACTTGGAATTTTGGCGACGGCTCGACTTCGGCAGCACCAAGCCCGACGCACACTTTCACGGCGGCTGGCAATTACACAGTTTGCCTGACGGCAAAAACCGCTGCTGGTTGCTCTAATGAAAAATGCCTGACCGTCACCACGACGGGCGCTCCGACGCAAGTAATCCTGGACGCCGACATCACTTCGAACCAGACCTGGACGAACGATAATATTTACGTGTTGCAAGGCGGTTGCCTCTACGTCCGCAACAATTCCACGCTGACCGTCCAGCCCGGCACGGTGGTTCGTGGCAATGCGGCTGCGCTCATCGTGTTACCCGGCTCGAAACTCATCGCCGACGGAACGGCTGCGCAACCCATCGTTTTCACTTCCAACAAACCCGCAGGTCAACGTGCCAGGGGCGACTGGGGCGGCATCGTGCTGCTCGGCAAAGCGCCCATCAACGTGCCCGGCGGCACGGCGACCGTCGAAGGCGGCTGCACCGACGCTATCTACGGTGGCACTGATGCGGCTGACAATTCCGGCATCCTGCGCTACGTGCGCATCGAATTTGCAGGCACTACTTTCCAGATTAACAACGAGTTGAACAGCCTCACCATGGGCGGCGTAGGCACGGGCACTGTCATCGAGCATGTGCAATCGAGCTACGGCGACGACGATGCTTTCGAATGGTTTGGCGGCACGGTGAATGGCAAATGGCTCATCACCTACCGCACGAAAGACGACATGTTCGACACGGATTTTGGCTACCAGGGCAAGAACCAGTGGGTGCTTGGCGTGAGCGACCCCGCCACTGCCGACGTGAGCGGCTCGAACGGTTTCGAGTCGGACAACGACGGCACGGGCACGACCAACTCGCCGAGGACGGACGCCAAATTCAGCAACGTCAGCATTTTTGGGCCCAAGCAGACGCCTGCCACGACTATTGCCACGGACTATCGCCGTTCTGGTCACCTGCGCCGCAGCACGTTGCAAGACATTTTCAATTCCGTTTTCACGGGCTTCCCGACGGGGCTTCGCCTCGAAAGTTCCAACTCGGAAGGCGCTTATTTGAACACGGGCGAGTTGAAGCTGCTGAACAACGTTTATGCTGGCATGACCAAACTCGTGGACTCCACGAGCGTGAACTCTTTGACGCTGGTGAAAGCCAAATTGGAAGCGGAAAACACCGTCCTGCCTGCCGTCGCCGACCTGCTGGTGAGCGACCCGTTCAATGCGACGAACCCGAATTTCCTGCCGCTGGCTGGCTCGCCGCTGCTCTCCGGCGCAAGTTTCACCAGCCCGGAACTGACCGACCCGTTCTTCACCGCCACGACCTACCGGGGCGCTTTCAGCAACACCGACTGGACGGATTGCTGGGCTGAATGGGATCCCATCAACGCCAACTACGAAAATGCCATTGACTACCGCCTGAACCCCGGCATTTCGCACAACGCCACGCTGA
This sequence comes from uncultured Saprospiraceae bacterium, assembly GCA_964533005.1. Taxonomy (GTDB): domain Bacteria; phylum Bacteroidota; class Bacteroidia; order Chitinophagales; family Saprospiraceae; genus UBA6168. Next base: position 630 of record CAZHLB010000440.1, on the reverse strand, counting down.
ACAGCCTCACGGTTGATTTCACCGGCACGACAGCGAACGCAGTTGCCTACGCCTGGGATTTCGGCGACGGTCAAACCTCGACGCAGGAAAATCCGAGCCACACCTACGCAGCTTTCGCTCCGTACACCGTGACGCTGACCGTGACCAGCAGCCGTGGCTGCACCGCCACCACTACTTCGACGGTGGACGTGGAGACTGGCACGAATGAAGTGGAAGGCTTGCGCTCGCTGAAGGTTTTCCCGAACCCATTCAGCCACCGCACGACGGTGGAGTTTTCCCTTGACAATTCGATGGAAATGGAAATTCGCTTGCTCGACCTGACGGGTAGGGTGCTTCATTCGGAGCGCCAGTTTTTTGCCGCAGGCAAAAACAGCTTCCCGGTGAGCGGGGATAACCTCGGCGCAGGGACTTATTTCTTGCGCTTGATGTCTGAGGAAGGGCAGCAGACGGTGCGGGTTTCGGTGGTGAAATAATCACGCTGAAATAGCAAAAAGAAAAGGGCGCAAGCGGGAACGCTTGCGCCCTTTTCTTTTTGAATTAGGATGGGTGGGATGGAAAAGGATATTTAGGATTTGGGCGTCTGCGTGAAACACCTGTCTGCAAGTCTGCAAGTCGCTTTGTCATTCTCGA
>CAZHLB010000439.1:0-5980 GCA_964533005.1 uncultured Saprospiraceae bacterium | reverse complement strand
CAGGACGGTTCCTCTTCGAGGATGACAAAAGCGACTTGCAGACGGCACATCAGACAGGACGGTTCCTCTTCGAGGATGACAAAAGCGACTCAGCCAGACGTGCTAAACAGTTACGATTTTTTAATAATTGCCGTTTGAAACATGGAAAATCCAACATTTGAAGCCATCCGGTCAACCCAAGAAAAAAAAGAAAAACTCCAGCCAGGAACAAGGCTTTTCATGGAAACTCCTCCGCTGAGAAGATACCTGAATGGCGTATGATATCGAATGCTTTGAATGCTCAATTCAGGAAATTTCTCTTTAAATAATTGCCGGTCTCTTTCCAATATTATCCAGGGCATTGCGCCATTTGCGCCCGACAGTGGCCCCGTCGCTTCCAATTCCCACCCCGCTTTTGGGTCGAAAGGTTCATGATGAAAGTTTTGGTAAATAAACCTGCCCCACCAGCTATTTGCCGGTTCAATAAGAATAATTTTCCCGCCTTTAAATAAGCACCGTTCTGCCTCTTTTAAAAAATAAGCAGGGTGGGGGATATGATGAAGCACGTCAATCATAAAGATGCCGCTGATGGAATTATCCGGAAAGTCCAGTTTTTCGGCGGACATGACTCGGTCAATATTGGGCAAGGGTAATACATCCGTCGTAATTATCGCCGGGATAAATTCTTTGATAAAACCTGCTCCCGACCCAAGTTCGAGGCGTATTCCTTCCGGCAGCGACTGGCTTTCCTTTTTAAATAAGGCGTACCATTCTTTGTAAAGCCTTTTTAAAAATGGCTTTTTTCGAACGATTTCGCCATGCAGGATGGTCGTTTCGGGCGAGTCGAGGTCATGTTTCCAGTCTTTTAATTCTTCTAATTGGAGTAGGCTTTTAATCATGGCTATATCTTCAAATGAATTTAATTCGCTTTGCTGCAAAAAGCACCATGCGCAATAGTACCAAGCCGTGGCTCCACCGCTGGATATTGGTCGTGCCATATTTGCGCTCCCGGTAGCGGATGGGCAATCCGAGTATTTTCATATTGAGTTTAGCCGCTCCAAAAAGCAGGTCGAAATCGCCGAATGGGTCGAAATCGCCAAAATATAGCCGGTTGGCAGCAATTCTTTCATAATCAGATTTGCGCAAAACTTTGGTGCCGCAAAGCGTATCCTTCACGCTTTGACCCAATAACCAGGTGAAAGCCAGCGAAAAGAATTTATTCCCGATGAAATTAAAGAACCGCATGGCTTGGTCTTCCATCGGGTAAACCAATCGCACGCCATTCACAAAATCCGCTTTGCCGGTGACGAGCGCTTCGTAAAACCGGGGAAGATCTTCGGGCGGCACGGTCAAATCGGCGTCCAAAATCATCAATATGTCGCCGGTTGCCTCAGCAAATCCGAGCCGGACGGCGTCGCCTTTGCCTTTTCCCGTTTGCCGGAATAGTTTTACATGCTTATCCGGGTAATTCTTGATTGTTTTTTCAATTGCCTGGTAAGTATCGTCGCTGGAATGTCCTTCCACAAAAATCAATTCAGTCCCACCGCCCATATCTGGGACTCGTTGAAATATAGCTTCAATATTTCCTGCTTCATTTCTGGCTGGAACGATGACGGAAACTACTGGCGGGCTTGTGTTTTCAACAGTTTTGCAAGAGCGGGCAATGATAAAATTGGTCAATGCCAGATGCTTGAAAGGCCAAAACCGGACGAGGTATCGGTTGAAAAAGGGACTAATAATGGGGATGGGAAGCGGCAATAAAATTTCCTGCCTGTTGCAAATAACCTCGAAACCAGATAGCGTCAGCAGCCCTTGCAAATCCTCCACCGTCAGCCAATTCTGCAAAAGTTTGGGTTTCGACAAGCCCAATTTTGAAGTAATCGTCAGCGGCGTTTCCCATACTTTGCTGTAAGCATTGATAATTATCCGGGTGCCCGGATGAGACACGCAAGCGACTTGCTCCAGGACTTTTTGCACGTCCCAAACGTCGTTTAAAAGGTCGGAAAGAATAATGAAATCAAAGGTTTCGGACAGGTGGGACAAGGAATGAGCATCGGCATAGACGAAGGTTAGATTGGGATGTTTTTCGCTTGCGAGCCGCAACATCGCCTCGGAAAAATCAATGCCGACGCCGTGAGCCGGGTTGGTCGCAGCGAGAATGTCGCCAGTTCCGCAACCGACTTCAAGCACCCGCTGTCCCGCCGGAATATGATGCCGGTAAAAATGCCGGAGCAGCTTGTAATAATATGCGCTGGCGCCGGTTCCTTTGATAAGCCGTTCGGCAATTCGATTCCAATGCGATATCCTTTCTTGGGTGAATTTTATTTCCAAATCGTCTTTAACCGACATAATTATATCTCCTTGATTTTATGCCCTTTCCAACCATAAAACATAATCATCAAAAAGCACAAAGCAGGCAGCCAAAACGCTTTTTGATAACTCACCGAATCAGCAATTGCGCCAAGCGCCGGCGGTAAAAGCGCCCCGCCCACAATTGCCATGATGATGAGCGACGAGCCAATTTTCACCTGCTCGCCCAGGTTCTTCGTGCCGAGTGCAAAAATGGTTGGAAACATGATGGACATGAAAAAATTGGCAAAAAGAATGGCAACGACGCCTGTCAAGCCACTTGCATTCACGCCAAAAACGAACAGCAAAAACGTCGCCGCTGCAAACACCGTGAGCAGCCGCTGCGGTCGGATAAACGACATCATCCACGTGCCTGCAAAGCGCCCGACCATGAATAAAATGAAGCCAAACGAGAGGTGAAAAGCTGCCCATCGCTTTGCAGTCAGCGCCTCGCCGTCGCCGGTGAGCCACTCGAAAAACGGCTTCATGAATTCCACTGGGGCGAAATGTTGCTCCGGCGCTTGCTCTATTTTCAGGTCAATAAAATAGCCCCAAAGACAAGCCTGCGCCCCGACGTAACAGAACTGCGCCACGATTCCAAGCACCAGGTGGCGGTTTTTGAAAATGCCTTCCCACCCACGTTTTCCCGAAGTAGAAGGCTGCACCGGCTCCGGCATTTTGGTTATCCAAAAAAGAAAAGCCACGAAAAGCACCACGCCTGCCAGCCAGAGATACGGCGTCTGCACGGTTTGCGCTTCGGCGATGCGGATTTGCTCGGCTTGCTCGAAAGGCATGGTGGCGAGGTCGGTGGCGGTGAATTTATTGGAGGTGAAAATCAGCAGGCTGCCGATGAGGGGCCCGAAAATGATGCTCAGACCATTAAAAGACTGCGAAAAATTGACCCGCTGTTCCGCCTTAGCCGGGTCGCCGAGAATGGAAACGTAGGGATTGGCGGCGGTCTCTAAAAACGCCAGCCCGCTGGCAATGGTGAACAGGGCGAACAGAAAAAATGAGTACGCCCGCACTTCCGCCGCCGGAAAAAACAGCGCTGCGCCGGTTGCGTAAAGCACCAATCCAAGGATGATTCCTTTTTTGAACCCGAACTTGTTCATGAACAAGCCCGCCGGGATGGCGAAGACGAAATAGCCGAAGTAAAAAGCCGAATCCACCAGCCCCGCCTGCCATCGTTTCAGGTCGAGCGCCAGTTGAAAATGGCTGATGAGAATGCCGTTGAGCGAGTTGGCGATGCCCCAGAGGAAGAAGAGGCTGGTGACGAGGATGAACGGGAGGAGATACTTGTTTTGAGTGGACATAAGTTGGTTTGCGTTTTGAATATTTGACGTATCGCATGCCTCTGAGGCATCCGATACGTGGCGGCGATTATACTTCAACTGGCTGCTTCAGTTTCGACCATTCTTTCATGACAAAAGAACATAACTCGGCAATCATGTCAGCGGGGACGAACTCAGGAATTGGAGAGATGAGGCGAATCAAAACCTCTTTCGGAGACAGGTCAGGATTGGACTCGGAGAGGTCGAGGAGTTGTTCTTCAAGGTCAGATTTCTGCGCTGCAAGGTATTTTTTTGGAAAATCAAGCTCGTGCAGATGTTTTTTCCTCAACGCATACGCCTCCTGAATTAGCTTCGGAAACAGGTGAACGTTATCATCCCTGAGTTCTTTTGGGCAACCTGTCAGGTCGAATGCAGGCGCAGTTACTGTTTTCATGATTTAAGAATTTAGATTTTTTCGTTTGACTTCAAACGCTTGATAAAATTGGTCTTCCCGGTAAGATTCAAACCTTTTGCCCCTTTTTCCCCGCACCGAAAAATGTTCATCAATTTCCTTCCAGTGACGCTTTATGATGAGATTGTAAAATCTCAGCCTCTTTCCATCCACCGCTTTTATTTGGATAACTACGTTTGGACGTTTCTCCGTGAAATCATAAACGGTTTTGACAACCGTGTTCATCACCTTGACAAAATCCAGGTTATTCGATATGACTTCATCACGGAGGCGCCCGCCAATAACATCTCCAAATGCCAGGTTGTATTTTCCCGGTTTCATTTTTTGATAGACAACCTCCTTCAAGATGGTTCCTCGATTGCCGATGCTGGCAAACCAGTAGCGGTTTTCTTCTAGTCCGGGAATCAAGTCGTAGCTCTCTCCTATCATGTTGTGGTGTTTGTTTTCGTTGCACTCAAAGGTATTCTTTCCCTCAAAAAAAGAGAGCCGCCCCCGGGCGGCTCTCCGACATTTACCAAAAAAACTTACTTAGAAATAATGAGCTTTTCAGCCGCAGCCCGCCGCCGGAATGGCAGGCGGAGCGGTGTATTTTTTGATTGAAAATCAGGCAGTTTTGACATGAGGAAACCGTTTGGCGATGCCAACGCTCAGGGAAAATTCAGTCTGGAAAAATGGATTTGAAATGTGATGAGACCGGTGTGAACGGAGATTGCGTGAGTGAAAAAGCAGGGCAAAAGTAGGCGGTAAATTGCAGCGGTGAAACCGGGGGCGGCAGATATTATTTTTTGACAGGCTTGAGATTTACGTTTACTAAACTTTGAAAGTTTAGTAAACGTGGGCTAAGCCGGTGGATTTTTCACCCAAACCTCCCGCTGCGGAAAAGGAATCTCCACGCCATTCTCCCGAAACAACCGGGCAATTTCAAACCGGATAGCACTCAAAACCGGCTCGATGCGGAAGACTTCGTTGCTGAAAAAATCAAGCTCCATGTCCAGCGAGCTGTCGCCGAAATTGATAAGCTCGACGCCCGGTTCCGGTGTTTCCAGAATTTTCGGATGCTTTTTTACCGCTTCAACCATCAGCTTTTTCACCTGATCCAGGTCAGATTTATAAGCCACACCAACCCGGATGCTGAACTTGGTCGGCAGGTCGTTCGCCGTGTAATTGGTCACTTTTTCGCCGATGATTTTGGAGTTAGGAATGAGGATGGTGTTGTTGTTTCGAGTTTCCACCTCCGAGGTGCGCAAGCCGATTCTTTTTACCCTTGCCACTAAGCCGTCCACCTCGATGACGTCGCCGACTTCCACCGTGCCTTCCACCAAAATCACGAAGCCCGAAACCAGGTCTTTGAAAGTGTCCTGCAAGCCCAAACCGATGCCGACCAGCAACGCCGCCGAGCTTGCCAGCAGCACCGATAGGCTCATGCCCAAAGTCTCCATCGCCCAGATGACAGCGCCGACGTACACGAAATAGACAATGAATTGCGTGAAAGCATATTGCCTGCCCACGTCCACTTTCCGGCGGGCGTAAAATTTGGGGAGCAGCAACCGTTTTGCCAACCAGACCGTGAGCCGGGCGGCTGCCAATATGAAAATGACCAGCAGGATGTTTATCAAGGCAATTTCAAACTTGCCGATGCTGATTTTTAACTCGAGAAATTCCTGAAAATTCATGGCGAGGTTGTTTTTTCTGGTGGCAAAAATAGAAGCCGGTGAAAAGGAAGGGCTAACTTTCAAGCAATTTTGACCGCCGGGTGTTTTCAAACCTGATTTTTGAGGAAAAATGGCGACGAGGCATTTTTTAGAAGTTCAATTTTCGCCAAATCGTGCGTCATTCTCTCTTTTGATTGACGACTGATGATTACATGATTACATGATTGTTGATGTGGTGGCAAATGTTTAGATGGACG
>CAZHLB010000438.1:0-5984 GCA_964533005.1 uncultured Saprospiraceae bacterium | reverse complement strand
TTGCCATTCCATCAACAATCAACAATCATGTAATCATCAATCGTCAATCAAAAAGGAAGTCTGACGCTTGTTGGGCTTATTTGCAATCCCAGAGCCAATCCGAAAGCGGGAAGGTTTTCGGCACATAAGAATAATGCCACCACTCCGTCCTCGTGTGCCGAAAGCCATTCGCCACCATCGTTTCAAGCAGCAACTCCCTGTTTTTCAGCACCACTTCCGGCAAGTCGGTAAAGTCGTGGTAAGCTCTTTCACCAAAAAAATCGAAGTCCGTGCCCATGTCCAATTCCTTGCCGTTGGCGTCCACGATGGTCAGGTCAACTGCCATGCCCCGGTTGTGCATCGAGCCTTTGCGAGGGTCGGCGACGTAGTCGGGGTCGGGCACTTTGTTCCAGAGTTTCCACTGGATGGGGCGGGGGCGATAGCAGTCATACATTTTTAAGCCGAAACCCTTCTTTTTCAAGGACTTGTGCGCCGCCAGCACTGCCTTCGCCACTTCCGGGCGGAGGAAACAGCGGGGGCAGTCGTACATTTTTTCCGAGACAAAATTGTTGGTCGTGGCGTAGCGCAGGTCGAGCAGGATGGTGGGGTCGAGGCGGTTTAACTCTGTCCATTCGGTGGTGTCGGGGTCGGGCGGGGCGGGTGGTTGCTCGGCGACAGGCGGCGCAGGTGGTTTTGGCGGGGCTGGCGCAATCGTGTCTTTTGCAGGCGCAATGGGAACCGGCGGCGCAGGCTGCTGACTGGCTGGTTGCTTTTTTTGAGTGCAATTGGACAGAAAAAAGAGGACGGCGAGGATGAGCATTTTCATAGAAAAAGCTTTGTCCAGCATAAAGCAACTCATGTTTTGTCTGTCTCCCTTTGCCGCTCTTTGTCGCTTTTGTCATTCCCGCAGGGAACCTCTGCGCCCCAAGCACGTCCTGCATGCGTCTCGCTGCGCCGCTTTTGTCATCTTGGAAAGACCCGTCTCCGCTTGGCTAACCCAACAGAGAGGGGTCTTTCCAAGATGACATAAGCGGCGCAGCGAGACGTGCTTGGGGCGCAGAGGTTCCCTGCGGGAATGACAAAGGCGACAAAGAGCGACAAAGGGAGACAGGCAAAAACATGAGTTGCTTCATGCTGAAAATTCAATTTGCCAAAAACACAGCATTGCTAAACAACACCTTCCCCTCCTCCCAAAACGACCTGTACAAAGGGTTGTCCACCAAATAAATCACGCTCCCCCGACCCTTGCCTTGCACGGCAAAAACCGCCGAATTTTCAAGGTTGCGTTTCAGGCTGCTGCCGATGAAACCATTCGTCTGGAAGCCTTTTTCGAGGTAGCCCACGTTCCATGCCTCTTTCAGTAAATCATAACGCAAGCCGCTGGTTTTCAACGAAAAATAGTAGTCCTTCAAACCAAAAGCCAGTGGGTGCGAGGCATCCATTTTCACCCGAACGATAGCGCCGGGAATTGCATCCGGCAGCGACGAGCGCACCCGGTCTTTGTAAGTAGCGGTGCGGTGGTCGAGCGCCTCCTCGTCGGCTCTTTTTTGCGCTTCTTCTTTTTCCGATGGGTTGGCAAAGCGGGCGAGATTGAAGCCTTTCTTATCTTCCAGCGAACGGTTGGCGTCGCCGATGGCGATGAGTTTGCCGCCGCCGGAAATCCAGGCGTTCAGCTTTTCCACCATCGGGTCGTCGAAAGTGAAGGAGCCTTCCGGCAGGACGATGAGGTTGAAATTGGAGAGGTTCGTACCTGCCAATTCGCCTGCATCGAGGAGGGTCACCGGGTATTCGAGTTCCCGGTCGAAGTAAAACCAGACCTGCCCGAACTCGTTGTTGTACGTTTTTTCACCTGATAAAATCAGCACGTTTGGCTTCGCCACCAGCCGCATGGCTTCCGAGCCAAAATCACGTCCGGCATTGACAAAACCTGTGCTCACCGGGGTCAGGTCGTAGCTGAATTTGGTCGCCGCCGCCGCCAGCGTTTTTTCAAAATCCCTGTTTTTGCGGTTGTCGCCACGAGTAATTACGAGCGTTCCTGCCGGGTAATTTTTTCCGTTCAATTCAAAACGCTCCTCCGAGAATCGAACGACTATGCCTTTTTTCAGCAGCTCGGAAAGGAATCGAGCGCTCTGAAACGAGTTCCAGGGAGCGAGGTAGGCGTAGGTCGTTCCGTCCGAGCGCACCTTATTATTATAGGTGTCGCCGGGGTAGCCTTGTGTGAAGTCGAGGCGCTGCTTGCTGGCGTAGGCATCCAAGCCATGCGCAAGCGGCAACGACCAGGCGGTAATGTCGTAGGTGAGCGAGTCCACGAGTTCCGCCGTTGGTTCGAAAAGCACTTGCGCCAGCAAGCCTTTTGGCTGGTAGGCGCTGATAATCAGGTCGTTTTCTGCGACGTTGAACTTGGTTTCCGAGCCGGTGGCGTAGTCATAAACGGCAACGCCGGGCGTGTTTTTGCCAGCTTTTCCGTAGCGAATTTGATGGCGGTCGAGCAGGGTGGTTAAAGCCTTGAGCTTGTGCGCCGGGTTCGTGCCTTTGACGATGAAGGCTTTGTACGTGCCCGGCGGCTCGGTCTGCGATTTTTGAAAATAATCCTGGAAGTTTTTAACGAGCGGCGCTGCATTTTTCGAGGAAATTTCAACCGTCGCAAGGGCGGCGGTGCGATGGTGCGCCACCCGGTCGGCAAGGGTGAGCGTGTCGCCGTGCGGCATCAAAATCGCCCTGCCTGCGCGGGAATGACCGCCTTGCTCGTAGGTCATGCCGATGGCGCCGTTGAAACATGGATAGGTGTCGCCGTAGCTGGGGTAAAACAGGTCGAAGACTTCCTTCGTGAAATAAAGCCAGCCGTTTTCATCAAAATACTTCGCATTGTTCCTGCCGATTTCTACTTGAAAATCCGCCTGCCATTTCGTCAGAAACTTATGGTACGGCTGCGCCGCCGGGGCGAAATAGTACGGCGAATCGTAGTACTGTTCGTGCAAGTCTGCGGCGACGTGCGGCAGCCAGTCGTTGTAAATTTTCAGGCGGTTTTGCGACTCCACCTGGGTCGCCCAAGCCCAATCCCGGTTCAGGTCGTGCAGGTAGTGATTGACCCTGCCGCCGGGCCACGGCTCGTCGTGTTCCCTGGCGATTGGGTTGGGGTCGGGCAACTTGGGACTGGCATTTCGATACCACGAAGTGTAGCGGCTGTACCCGTCGGGGTTGACGCTCGGCTCCATCAAAACGACCGTGTTTTTAAGCCATTCCTGCGCCTGGCGGTTGCCGGGATTGGTCAGGTCGTAAAGCACGCCCATCGAAGCCTCCGAGCCAGCCGCCTCATTTCCATGCACGCTGAAGCCGAGCCAGACGATGGTAATGGGCTGCGAATTTGCGCCAGCATTGCCATTCGTGCCGACGGCGGAGGTGCTTGCCAAGCTTGCCAAACGGAGGTTGTTCAGCCTGATTTCTTCGATGCGGGCAAGGTTTTCCGGCGAGGAAAGGATGGCGAGGATTTGCGGTCGCTCCTGGTTGGTTTTGCCAAATTCGACCAGTTTCACCTGGTTGGAGTTGGCGGCGACGTGCTGGAAATAGTCAACGAGCATGGCGTGCTCGGTGAATTGCTCGCCGAGTTTGTGCGGGAGAAATTCGTCGGGGGATTTGATTTTGTTTTGCCCGAAAAGTGTGGCGGAAAGCAGCAGCAGGCAGGTGAGGAAAGGCAATTTCTGAAAGGACATTTTTGATGAGTTTGAGCCGTGAGTTTCTGATTGCTAATTGTTGATTGTTAATTGTTGTGCGACGTGCCCGCAACAATTGACAATCAACAATTAGCAATCAGTAAGACCAGTAAAATCAGTGTCGAAAAATGTTTGGTCATAAAGTAGCGGTGAAGATATGCTACGGGCGGAAGTGTGCAAAAGCAAGCTGGACACGGGGAAACTTGGAAGGCGGGAGGAGGTGATTTTTGGCAAAAAAAGGAAGGTCAAAACAAAAGCGCTGCCGGGAGTTTAGATTTGCAGAAACAATTGTCAATCATGCGCAAAATATCCAGACTTCCACAAAGCAAGCCCACCGTTCGGGAAAACGATAAAAATGATTTGACTTACCAAGCCTATCTCTGGTACAAGGAACACGAGCAGGAATTGCTTCAACGCTACTACGGTCGCTACATCGTGATAAAAGATGAGCAGGTGATTGCAGATTATGCCGATAAAGTCGAGGGATGGTATGAGACGATAAAGACCCATAAACCAGGCACTTTTATTGTTCATTACTGCGGCCCGGCTAAAGTGAGGATAATGCGAAGGCTTGCCAATCGCCAATTCGTTACGATGCATGGACAAAACTGTTAAGCCTATATTTGCATAAATAAATGTCAGCCATGCTAAAGATTTCCAGAGTTTCACAAGACAAATTGATTGCTCCCCAGCGGGAATATCCAAACATGAAAGAGTTTGACTGGTACCTGGAAAACGAGCAGAAATTGCTCCATCGGTACCCGGGTCGTCACATTGTAATTAAAGACCAGCAAGTAATTGCTGACTATGACTCCGACGTTGTGGCTTGGCGCACCACCTTAAAACATCACAAGCCTGGCACTTTTATTATTCACCATTGCGTCCCGATGAAAATTGTACGGGTGCTTCACACAACCAATTGTAAAGCCTAAAAACATTTATGAACCGAGACGAAAACCTTCCATCTTACGCTTTTTCCCATTTCAGCGAAGGAGTTGAAAAAGCTATCTGTACGCAAGTCAGGGTTTGTCCGGCACTCGAAAATATTGATGAGGAAATCCAGCGTATTACTAAAGCTCAAACTAAAAAAGCCTTGGCTTTGTGGGACACTGGAGCAACCATGTCTTGCATTTCCCACCGCCTTGCCAAGAAACTGCGACTGGAACCGCGTGATTTTATCTTCGTAAACACGGCTTCCGGTTTTGAACGACGCCCTATTTATTCCATTCACCTTCTTCTTCCCGGCAATTTCGAATGGTTGAACCACAAAGTAGTGGAGTTCACTTTTACGGGAGATAATGACTTCATCATCGGCATGGACATCATCTCCCAAGGCGACTTTTCCATCACCAATTTCGACGGTCGAACCGTCCTCTCTTTTCGAACTCCTTCTTTGCACATGATTGATTATCAACAACCTCCAACGTTCCCACTCTTCGACCAAATCCAAAACGCCCTCCAGTTCATCCGCACCCGCACCGCCTTCGAGCCTCGCACCGGCATCATCCTCGGCACCGGTCTGAGCGGGCTTGCCGATGAAATCGAAGCGGTGGAAACCATTGATTACCATCAAATTCCGCACTTTCCCATTTCCACCGTTGAAAGCCACCGGGGCAAGCTGATTTTTGGCTACCTGGCTGGCGAACCTGTCGTTGCAATGGCAGGCAGGTTTCACTTTTATGAAGGCTACACTTTGCAGCAGGTGACCTTTCCGGTGCGGGTGATGAAGTTCCTCGGCATCGAGCGGCTCATCGTTTCCAATGCTTCGGGCGGCACAAATCCAAGTTTGGAAAACGGCGACCTGGTTTTTATCAAAGACCATATCAACATGCTGGGAGACAACCCTTTGCGTGGCGCAAACGATGAGCGTTTGGGCGTTCGCTTTCCCGACATGCTGCATGTTTATGACCCGGAAATGCTGGCGCAAGCCATGCAAATTGCTCATGCTAACGGCATCCGGGCGCACTTGGGAGTTTACGTTGGCTTGGCGGGGCCTAATCTGGAAACACCTGCCGAATACGCCTTTATCCACCGCATGGGTGGCGACATTGTCGGCATGTCCACCGTGCCGGAAGTGATTGTGGCGAGGCATTCCAACCTGAAGGTTTTCGCTGTTTCCGTCGTGACGGACAAGGGTTATCCGCCGGAAGAAATTCGGGAGACCACGCTCGAAGACGTGATTGCCGTTGCAAAAGCAGCGGAACCGAAGGTCAAGTTGGTGGTCAACGAGCTGCTGCGGCTGATTAAATGATTGAAGATTAAATGATTACATGATTGTTGATGGAATGGGAAATG
>CAZHLB010000437.1:0-5986 GCA_964533005.1 uncultured Saprospiraceae bacterium | reverse complement strand
ACTTGCAGACGGCACACCAGACAGGACAGGTTCCTGGCGGAATGACAATGGCGACGGAAACACCACGGCAAAACATCCGAGATGATTCTCGTTTTTATCACTTTTGGCTTGCTAAAAAATTTTCAACCGATGACAAACAAGGAGATAGCCAAGACTTTCCAATACCTCGGCGAAATCATGGAACTGCACGAGGAGAATCAATTCAAAATCAAGTCCTACCAAAACGCTTACCTCACCTTGCGCAAGCTGCCAGAGCCCCTGGCGGAAATGCCCGCTGAAAAAATTGCCGAAATCAAAGGCGTCGGCAGCGCCATCAGCGGTAAAATCAGGGAATTGCTGGACACCGGGCATTTGAATGCCTTGAAAAAATACGAGGACATCACGCCGCCGGGCGTCCGGGAAATGCTTGAAATTCCTGGCTTTGGGCCCAAAAAAATCCGGGTGATTTGGAAAGACCTCGGCGTGGAAACCATCGGCGAGCTTGCCTACGCCTGCAACGAAAACCGCCTGGTGGGACTCAAAGGCTTTGGTCAAAAAACGCAGGAAGACCTGAAGCAGAAGCTGGAATATTTTCAAAAGTCGCAAGGCAAATACCTCTACGCCGACCTGGACGACGAAGCGGAAAAACTGCTTCCCGCCTTGCAGGCGAAATTACCCGGTGCAAAAATCAGCCTCGCCGGTGCGATTCGCAGGAAAAGCAACGTGGTCGAGCGCATCGAATTTGTCATCGGCAGCGATGAAAGTATCGAGCAAATTTTTGACAATCAGCTTCTTGTGAAAACGGGGGAGGAAGGTGAAGCCATCGAAGCGAAGACGCCGAAGGAGTTGCCGGTGCGGGTTTACCGCTGTTTGAAGGCTGAGTTTGGCAGCAAACTTTTCCGATTTTCCGCAGGCGAGGAATTTCTCGAAGCTTTTTTAAAACACGCCAACGGCTTGGATTTCAAGGGCTTGCCGGAGGAAGCTGCCGTTTTTGAAAAAACCGCCTTGCCTTTCATCGAACCGGAATTGCGAGAGCAAGCCTGGTCGCTCGAACTGGCAAAAGCCAACCGCCTGCCCAAACTGGTTGAAGAAAAAGACGTGCGAGGCGTCGTCCACGCCCACTCCACCTGGAGCGACGGCTTGAACACAATCCAGGAAATGGCAGAACGCTGCCGTAGCCTCGGCTACGAATACCTCGGCATGACCGACCACTCGAAATCAGCATTTTATGCCAATGGCTTGAAAGAAGACAGGCTGCTGGCGCAATGGCAGGAAGTTGACAAGCTCAATGAAATGCTTGCCCCGTTCAAAATTTTCAAAGGAATCGAGAGCGACATTCTGTTTGACGGCTCGCTGGACTATGCGGATGAAATCTTGAAACAATTTGATTTTGTGATTGCCTCCGTGCATTCTATCCTCCGCATGGACGAGGAAAAAGCCACCCAGCGTATCATTAAAGCCGTTGAAAATCAATACACTACCATTTTAGGGCATCCGACTGGACGCCTGCTGCTTTCCCGCCAGGGCTACCCGCTCGACCATCAAAAAGTGCTGGACGCCTGCGCCGCAAACGGCGTCGCCATCGAACTGAATGCCAATCCGTACCGCCTCGATTTGGATTGGACGTGGATTCCGAAGGCACTCGAAAAGGGCATTCTCATCTCTGTCAACCCCGATGCGCATAGCTTGGGCGGCATCCACGACATTCACTACGGAATTGCCTCCGCCCGCAAGGGCGGCTTGCCTGCGAGCGCCTGCCTTACGTGTTTTCACCTGCCTGATTTTCAAAAGTTTATCCAAAAGGGAAACTAAATTCTACGCAATTCTCGTAGAAGCTACCGGACTTGCTGATTTTAGAAAATCCTTGTTTCTACACTGCGCCAGACAGGATACTGCATCTACTTTTGCATCGTCAAAAAGCAAGAACGATTGCTGAGACGGTTGAACGAGGGGAAAACGAAAAAGCGGTCGAATGAAAGTTCAACCCACAAATTTGAAGGTACTAGTGTTTAGTTATAGCCAATACGAGGGGTGACGTTCCCAAATGGGATGTTTCCCCTTTTTTTATTTCTTTTCAATCGCCCAACCACTACCGCCCGGCAAAACATTCAAAGCCCGGCAAGCCACCCATCCAATTCCAAAAAAAATAAGGTTGCCTTCGACGAAGAACTACGAACATTCAGTTCATTTTCGACATTGCAACTTTCATTCTTTGCATCACAATCTTCTTTCATCACTTAACTAAAAAATTATCATGAAGAAAGTATTCAGCATTCTCGCTACTGGTCTTTTCGCACTTTCCCTCACTCTGACTTCTTGCGGCGGCGAACAAAAGCCTGCCGTTGATGCCGCTGCTGCTGCCGCTGACTCTGCTGCTGCCGCTGCTGCTGCTGCCGATTCGGCTGCTGCTGCTGCCGCCGCTGCTGCCGCTGCTGTCGACACGACGGCTGTTGACACGACGAAGCACTAATTCCGATATATTTCGGAGGGAAACGAAAGGGCGTGGTTTCAACCAAGCCCTTTTGTTTTTATAGCTCCAACAAGACCTGTCAGCACTTGAAGTGCTGACAGGTCTTTGCATTTTTAGCCCAACTGCCGTCCGCCAACTATTTTTCTATTTTTGCCGCTCACTTTTTCACACCTCGATAGTTCATGGGAGATTTTATTCAGTTTTTGATTCACACCGACGATTATCTGTTGGAATGGGTGGCGAGGTACGGCGCCTTGGTTTACCTGCTTTTGTTCCTGATTATTTTCAGCGAAACGGGCTTCGTGGTCACGCCGTTTTTGCCTGGTGACGGGCTGATTTTCACGGTCGGCGTGATTGCCGGGACGGGCGTGCTGAATATTTGGCTGGCAATGCTGGTGATGATTGTCGCCGCCTTTTTTGGCAATACCACGAATTATCACATTGGGCGATACCTCAGTTCTAAAATTTTAGCAGGCGGAAAAATTCGATGGGTCAATCAAAAGCACCTCGACCAGACGCACGAGTTTTTTGAAAAACATGGTCAAAAAGCAGTGATTCTCAGCCGTTTCCTTCCGATTTTCCGCACGTTCGTGCCTTTCGTGGCTGGCATTTCTTATATGGACAAGCCGAAATTTCTCAGTTACACGCTCATCGGCGGCGTCGCTTGGGTGGTTTCCTTTGGCTTGGCGGGCTATTTTCTTGGCACCTACGAATTCGTCAAAACGAACCTTTCCGCTATTGTTTTTGCGCTCATCATCATCACCATCATACCTGCCATTGTCGCTGTTCTCAGGAAAAAAGTGATGAAAAAGAAAGAGGTCGAGCTATAAAAAGCTGCAGGCTATCAGGCAAGCCAGCGACCGTTTCACCTTCCCGGGAAAATTGATTTTCTTGCCGATGATGCCGCAACTTCATCAAAAAATCCTCCTGTTCGGACTTGCCTTCCTGCTTGTACTGGCTACTATTTTTCAAGCAAACTGGTTTACTTCTTTCCCTGGCGGTGGTTGGCTTTACATCGCTACCGTTTCCATCTCCCTTCCACTATTCGCTTGGATTTTGGGCAGTTTTTTCAGCAAAAAATGCCGGTGGCTGGCGCTCGTTGCCTTGTTATTTTTGGAGGCAGGCGTGGCGTTTTCACTTCATTCTGTGGCAAGCGGCAGGCAATTGCCGCAAAGCCTGACCCGCCTGATGAAATACGTTTACGGCTACCACTGCCGGGTCAATGTTGCATTTCAGGAGGGCAAAGGGCGCTACGACGAGCGGCTGTTTTACACTTTGAAACCAGGCAGTTTCGAGTATTCCAACCTTGAATTTTCTACCCAATTTCAGGTGAACAGCGCAGGTTTTCGAGACGACGAGGCGAGTTTGAAAGCGCCGGAAATCGTCTTCCTCGGCGACAGCTACGGCATGGGCTGGGGTGTCGAGCAGGGAGAATCCTATGCTGAAATCGTCGGCGAGCGACTTGGCTTGCGGTCGCTGAACGCAGGCATCGCCAGCTACGGCACGGCACGGGAATGGCTGGCTTTGCAAAGT
Organism: uncultured Saprospiraceae bacterium; assembly: GCA_964533005.1. Taxonomy (GTDB): domain Bacteria; phylum Bacteroidota; class Bacteroidia; order Chitinophagales; family Saprospiraceae; genus UBA6168. The sequence goes on along the minus strand of CAZHLB010000437.1, from coordinate 2,004 downwards.
TTCCCGCTCGACAGTTGCCAGGTGGTGGTCATTCAATTTTGTGTGAACGACGAGGCGGAAAACCGGGCTTTCGCAGCGAATGGTTTTCAACTAAAAGTCTCGCCACCAGCCGTTTACGAAGACGGCGTCCGCTGGAACGAGGTGTCTGGAAGTTATTTTCCGTTCAAATATTGCCACGCCGTTTTTGCCTGGGCGCTGCGAAAAATGGAGAAGGAAATCGCCCGGCGCACCATCCAACCCGGCGGAGAAATCATTCCGCCGGGCGGCGCTTCGCAGCAGGGCGTGGCTGATTTTTTTGCCATTTTGGAAAAAATGAGGGCGCAATTCAAAGGCGAGATAATCGTGTTCAACCTGGGCGAAACGAAGACGACGCATGCGGTTTTTGAGCAATTTTCAGCTTGGCTGGCGACGCACCCAATGCCGGGAGTGCATGTTTTTCCGACGCATGAGCATGTTTCGACACGTTCGTATTTCACGCTGGACGACCATCTCAATTCGCTGGGACACAAGCAGTTGGGCGAGGCGCTTGCAGCATTTATTTTGAAGCGGAAACTGCTGGAGCGATGAATTGAAACATAGCTGCGACGATTTCTTCCGGTGTGCCGTTGGCGTCAATTTCGACCACATTTTCCCTTCTTTCCTTTCGCAGAAATTCAATCGCCGCCAGGTATTTCTGCCTCGTCTCGTTGAAATCTTTCTCGAATAATTCCTCCGGCATGTTCCTGATTTTCAGCCTCTCAAAGCAAGTATGCTCGCTGGCATCAAGGAAAAAAATCACGTCCGGTTTTCGAGCCAATTCGTTGAGTGCCATCACGTTGTGCATGGAAAACTCAGGCGAGCTTTGATAAACGAGTGAAGACAAATAATATCGGTCGCAGAGTAAAATATGGTGGTTGTCGCCGTCGAGCCATGGGTTTATTATTCGGTCGCAATGGTCAAGGCGGTTGGCAGCGTAGGCGAGCGCCAAAGTGCGAGGGGAGAAGGGAATTTCCTTGCGCAAAACTTTGCGGATATAATCGCCTGCGCAGGAGTCGTTGTGCGGCTCGTAGGTGAGCAGGATTTTGGCTTGGCGCTCATTTTCAAGCACTTGCGCCAGCCGGCGGGCGGCGGTGGATTTGCCGGAGCCGTCCAAGCCTTCGATGACGATGAAGTTTTTCAATTTAGGGGAAGGTTGAGAATGGTTGATAGAAGTGGTCGAAGCCTTTAGATTTTAAGCCATTTTTTAGCTCCATATCATTCGTCCATAAACGGGCATTTAATTCGATGGTCATTGCTAAATAAGACACGTCTTTTTCATCAATATCTTTGACTAATTCCCACGCTTCCCGCCAGGAATCAACAGCAATTAAATCTTCGTCCATAAATTGAAGACGCTTGAGCAGACGATAATATAACTCAAGCAATATCACTTCCGGGCAATTTGTAAGCTGAACAATGCGCTCTTTGTGCTTGAATAATTCTATAATGGCAAAGCGTGGAATATAAAACAGGTCATTTTGTGCGGTCAATATCACCTTTCCGAAGCGGGTGTCTGCTCGCATCAGGGCAGCAAATAAAATATTTGCGTCAATGACAACCGGGTTCATGCCTGCCCGATTTTTGCGAGAATTCTTTCCCGATTGGCTTTCCACCAATCCGCTTTGATAGCCTCGGACAATTCCCAAGCGCCTTCTTCCGTGAGTTCGCTGTGCTTGACGAGGTTGAGATATTCCACCCACTCCACTAAACGCCTGAACAAATCATCGTCTATCAAATCCTTCGACAGGGTCAGAACGTAATTGCCTTGCGACTGCTCAATTGTTGCTATCATAACTGTTGTTTTTATGATGAACAAAGGTAGTTTTTCCAAGTTTCCTGCGCTCAAGTGAAATGGTTGCTCACCTTTTGAACAAGCTCTCCACAAACACCCGCTTGTCAAACACCTGCAACTTGTCAATCGCCTCCCCCACCCCAATGTATTTTATGGGAATTTTGAACTGGTCACTGATGCCGATGGCGACGCCG
>CAZHLB010000436.1:0-5997 GCA_964533005.1 uncultured Saprospiraceae bacterium | reverse complement strand
GCCAACGGAACTGATTTGGATGATGACAACGACGGTGTGGCAGACTTCGACGACCCGGCAGATTTTGACCCGTGCGTTCCGAATAACACGCTGATAATGTGCGACTTCGACGGCGACGGCGACCCGAACGGAACCGACCCGGACGACGACGACGACGGCACTGCTGACGCCAACGATGGCAATGATTTCAACACCTGCATTCCGTTCACCACGGTGCCGAATTGCGATTTCGACGGCGACGGTTTGGTGAATTTGATTGACCCGGACGACGACAACGACGAGACTGACGACAACACGGACAGCGATGATTTCGACCCGTGTGTGCCGAGCAATTTGTCGCCGACTTGCGACCTCGACGGCGACGGTTTGGTGAATGGCGTTGACCCGGACGACGACAACGACGACGTTTCCGACGCCAACGACCCGGCTGACGACGACCCGTGTGTGCCCAATCCGCAATCCATCGGTTGCGACAGCGACGGGGACGGAATTCCCAATGGCACCGACCCGGACGATGACAACGATGGCGTTGCCGACGTGAACGACCCGGAAGATTTTGACCCGTGTGTGCCTGACAATCAATCGCTTGTCTGTGATTTCGACGGCGACGGTTTGCCGAATGGAACCGACCCGGACGACGACAACGACGGCACTTTGGACAATGACGATCCTGCCGACAACGACCCGTGCGTTCCGTTCAACACGGTTGGCGCTTGCGATTTTGACGGCGACGGTTTGGTGAACAGCGTGGACGCCGACGACGACAACGACGGCACGGACGACAACACCGACCCCGACGATTTCAACGGCTGCATCCCCGACGCTTCGGTGACGACCTGCGATTTTGACGGCGATGGTTTGGTGAATGGCGTTGATCCGGACGACGACGGCGACGGCGTTGCGGACGACTCCCCTTCAGGGGTTGGGGGTGACCCGGACGATTTCAATCCTTGCGTTCCGCAAAAAATACTGCCCGGCTGCGATTTCGACGGCGACGGCATGGTGAACTCGGTTGACCCCGACGACGACAACGACGGCTCGCTCGACCCTGCCGACCCGGATGATTTCAACGGCTGCATTCCAAGTGCAACCTCGCCGACCTGCGACACGGACGGCGACGGTTTGGCAAATTTTGTTGACCCCGACGACGACAACGACGGCTTGTACGACCAGACCGACCCCGACGATTTCGACCCGTGCATCCCGAACCACACGGTGGCGGCTTGCGATTTTGACGGCGATGGTTTACCGAACGGCACTGACCCGGATGACGATAATGATGGATTTGACGATGCTGCCGACTCGGATGATTTCAACTCGTGTGTGCCTGACAATCAATCCATTGCCTGCGATTTTGATGGCGACGGATTGACCAACGGAGATGTCACCGGCTTGGGCGGCGACGACCTCGACGACGACAACGACGGTACGCCCGACGTGGACGACCCGGAAGTTTTCAACCCGTGTGTGCCCGACAACACGGCTGGCGGTTGCGATTTTGACGGCGATGGAATTGCGAACGGAACGCCGCTGCCCGGCACTCCAGGCAACGACCCCGACGACGACAACGACGGCGTCCAGGATGGACTTGACCCGGAAGATTACAATGCTTGCGTGCCGAATGCGGTGTTTGAAAACTGTGATTTTGACAATGATGGGTTGACGAATGGCGCTCCGATTGGCGGCGGCGGCGGCGACGACCCGGATGATGACAACGACGGCGTTCCCAACGGCGACGACCCGAACGATTTTAACGTCTGCGTCCCGAATGGCACGGCTCCGACCTGCGATTTCGACGGCGATGGTCTGCCCAACGGCACTGACCCGGATGACGACAACGACTTGTCTTTCGACGCCACCGACCCGGATGATTACAACCCGTGTGTGCCGTTCAATTTTGTGCCTGCCTGCGATTTCGACGGCGACGGCATGACCAATGCGGTGGATGGCGACGACGACAACGACGGCGTGCTCGACCTGCCCGACCCGAACGATTTCAACCCTTGTGTGCCGAGTTTCAACAGCCTGGCTTGCACGGTCGGCGACTTCGACGGCGACGGTTTGAGCAATGGTTTTGAAATTGCCAACGGCAGCAATCCCGCCGACGCTTGCGACCCGCTCGAAGCTTTGCCGAACTGCGACAAAGACCACGACGGCTTGACCAACGGTCAGGAAGCCAGCCTCGGAACTGACCCGAACGACGCCGACAGCGACGACGACGGCTCGAATGATTTTGCTGAAATCGGCAACCCAGCCAACCCGAACAATGCCGACGGCGACAGCCTGAACGACGCCCTCGACAGCGACGACGCCGACTCGGACAACGACGGCGAATTGGACGAAAACGACCCGGCAAACTTGAACCCGTGCGTCCCGAACATTTGGGGAGGAAATTGCGACGCCGACCAGGACGGGCTGACCACTGACGAAGAAACTGCCCTCGGCACCAACCCAGTCGAGCCAGACACGGACGGCGACGGCTTGACCGATGGCGAGGAAGCCAGCAACGTGGACGACCCGGCAACGGCGCTCGTTCCCGGCGGCGTCACCGACCCGACCAACGGCTGCGACCCCAGCGTTTTGGCTGGCACTTGCGACCAGGACGACGACGGCGCAACCAACCACGAGGAAAACATTCACGGCTCCGACCCGCTCAATCCCGACACGGACGGCGACGGTTTGTACGACGGCGAAGAAATCTTCGGCGGCGACAACCCAATCACACCGCCTGTCTCAACGAGCGTCACTGACGTCCTCGACCCGTGCGACCCGAACCCGGCATCGCCTGGCTGCGACACGGACAGCGACGGTTTGACCAACGGTCAGGAAAATAGCTTGGGAACGAACCCGGCAAATCCTGACTCGGACGGCGACGGCGAGCCAGACGGTCACCTCGACGAAGGCACGACCGACAAAGACGGCGACGGCTTGGCGGATGCCCTCGAAAGTGAAATCATAGATGCTGACGGCGACGGCTTCGCCAACGAAACCGACCCGGCGAACAGCGACCCGTGCATTCCGAATGTGCTTTCAAGCCCCTGCAATCCTCGCCTGTTGGTCTATCCGAGGGTGATTTTGCAAGGTGCCTGGAAAGCCGCCGACGGCATGATGCACGACCAATTGCGGGTGAAAAATCTGCTGCCGCTCGCCAATCCATACAATTCACAGAACCTCTACGGTCACGACGGAACGGAGGCAACGACCGCCGACGTCTTCACGGAAACCGGCGCAGACGCTATCGTGGATTGGGTTTTGGTCGAATTGCGCAGCAGCGCAAACCCTGCATTTGTGTTGGAAAAACGGGCGGCGCTCGTGCAACGGGATGGCGACGTGGTGGACACGGACGGTTTCTCGCCGGTGGCATTCGACGAGTCGGCGGGCAGCTATTTCATCGTCGTTCGCCACAGAAATCACCTCGGCGTGATGTCGGCGCAGCCAGTCGCACTGGGCGTGAACTCGCCACTGGTCTTGGATTTCACGAACCCGGCGACGCAGACCTGGGGCAACCATTCGCAAGTTTTGCAGGATGGAAAAACGATGCTCTGGGCAGGCAACACGAACAGCAACGGGGAACTGATTTACCAGGGTAACGCCAACGACATTGACCCGATTTTCTTCAACGTCGTTTTGGCAGGCGGCAACGGCAGCTTCGCCACGAACTTCATCCACGCAGGCTACCACAACGCCGACACGAACCTCGACGGGGACGCCATTTTCCAGGGTGCGACCAATGATTTGGATGCTTTCCTATTTTTCAATGTGCTGTTGCACCCGGCGAACTCGCTGACTTTGATAACTTATATCGTGGAGGAGCAACTGCCTTGAGTGTCAGACCTGTCAGCACTTCGAGTGCTGACAGGTCTTTCTGAAAACGCAACCGGGCGGCTCCCCGACAAGCGAGCCCCCCCGTCAAACCCCCCAAAAACCAAACCAATAAATAAACAACAAACAATTGAGCGCAAGTTCTTTGATATGGCGGAGGAGAAAAACGATTTTAAAAAGGTCGGCACGTTCGTCGGCGTCGAAATGAGTGCTGACGCAGTAATCCTTGCCAACCAGCGTTGCAAATCGCCAACGGCTGCCCACAAGATAGCCTCCGTACAAAGGCTTTTCGTCTTGGTGGTGATGTTGGGCAATAATCATGGCTTGCAGCATTTGGGCTTCCGGGTCATTGCTTTCCCACTTCTCCTTTTTGAATTCCTGAAGAAAAAAATAAGGAGTGCGGGGGTAGTTGAAATCGGTAGGAGTGGCAACCATGCAGTCGCAGACAACGGAAAGTTCGATGCCGGAAATAGTGGCATTCATCGGACGTTCAAAAAAAACCTTGACTTTTTCATCCATGTCAATATCGGCGAGGAAAAAAAGCAAGCCGACCATTTTCATTTTCAATTCCTCCTCGTTCCAATATTCGACGTTGCCTTCCATTTTTTGAAGCAATTGGTCAAGGAAGGTCTCTTCAAACTTGGTTAACTCATAGGTGGCTTTGAGCCAGTTTTCCAAAGCAGGACTTTGTTTGCGCCGCTCGATTCGGAAGGCTTCTGAAATCTGGTTGAGGTCGAAAGGAAGTCTGTCTCTAGCCATGTTTGATAAGGGTTATGATAAATTTTTGACAGGTTGGAAACGCAGTTCTTTCGGAATATAGCCTTCCCGGTGGCGATGCTCGACAGCTTCACGTTGAGCCTGGTGAAGTGGCAATTCAAAAATTTGGAAGCGCCATTCCTCGCCAAACGTATCGGCAATGGCATCCAAAAATTCTTCCGGCGAAGGACGGCTAAACCGGTTCCAGACGTGCCCGCCGATACCGGCAAGCAGGTCTTTGAACTCCTTCTCGTTGACAAGAATATGGTTGGCAAAATCCTCCAAGCTTTGCGCTTTAGCGTACCAGAGACGCTCCACGGCGTATTGTTTGGAAGACACGGTAAGAACAAATAGCTTTTCCATGAACTGAAAATTTTGAAAATCAAAAGTATAGAATTCCCTCCTCCCACTTATTGTTTCAGCAAAATCCCACCCCCTCCTAAAAAGTACGTTTATGAAATTCCATTTTTACCTGCGGTTAGCTGCCGCCTGCCTGTTGTGCACTTGCGCAACTATGCTCCCGGCGCAAGTCAAATTCAACCTGCAATGGCTCGAAAACGAGCAAGCCTACCAGCTTTCGTTCATTCCCGAAGCCACCTGGGCTGCGCCGCAAAACATCACCAGTTCGGCGCAAATCACCATCAAAGCGCCCACCGGCACGCTCGACCTTTTCAATGTAAAATGTTACGTGCCGGAAGTGATTTGGGAGTTCAACTCCCGCCACGACGCACCTGCCGAATCGCCCGGTTTCGACTACCTGTCCTTCGGCATGGCGAGCATGGGCACGTCCAACATTCCCTACGTCGCCGGGCAGGAAGTGGTGCTCATCACCTTCCAAAACGCCAACGGCTGCACCGGCGAAGTCAGCCTGGTGGACAACGCCAGCGACCCATTCATGCCGCCGAACTCGGCAAGCGCCAACATCGGCAACCAAATCACCGTGCTTGGCGCAAGCGGCAACGCTTACGCCGGCAACTTCGGCAGCGGAAAAGCCAACTGCACTTCTTCGCCGCTTTCGACAACTTCCGGGTACGCAGAAAATCTCCGTTTTGAAATTTTTCCCACCCCCGTCGAGGCTGACCTCCACGTGTCTTTTGACTGGCGTTTGCCAACCCAGGATGTCTGGCTGCGCCTCTTCGACCTCGATGGCAAGCTGGTTTGGTCGGCTGAAAAGGCGATTCGGCAGGGCAGCAACGATTTGAAATTGGACGTGGGCAAGCTGAAGGCGGGCGTGTATTCTATTGAAATGAAGGCGGAGGAGTTCACCAAGCCGGTGGGGCGGTTTGTGAAGCTCTGATGATTGCAAAGTGCGTCGCCTCCAAGTCGCCTTTGTCATCCTCGAAGAGGAACCGTCTGCGCCTGATTGCGTCGCCTTCAAGTCGCCTTTGTCATCCTCGAAGAGGAACCGTCTGCGCCTGA
>CAZHLB010000435.1:0-5998 GCA_964533005.1 uncultured Saprospiraceae bacterium | reverse complement strand
GCCGGTGACGTCGCCGCTGCTCGAACTCGCAGTGCCTGCCACGACGAAGCCGCCGTCGCCCGTTTCCGAAACTGAAAAAGCCCGGTCAGCCTGCAAGCCGCCGAATGCCTGCGCCCAAACCAAGCCGCCGCTGGCATCCACTTTTGTTACCCAATAATCGAAATTGCCATTGTTGCCCGAAACGTCGCCGGAGGTGGAGTTGGAAGTACCGGCAACGACTGCGCCGCCGTCGGAAGTCAGCGCCAAAGCGTAGGCTCGCTCTTCGCTGCTGCCGCCAAAATTTCGCTGCCAAACAAGCTGCCCGGCAGCGTCCAATTTGAGCAGCCAATAATCATAAAAACCATTGTTGCCGCTGATATTTCCGTCCGTTGAAAAGGTGGAACCGGCAAGCAGGTAGCCGCCGCCGGGAATTTCCTGCACATCGAAAGCCCATTCGGAGTTGGAGCCGCCGTAGTTTTTTTGCCATTGCAAATTGCCGGAGGCGTCCAACTTGAAAATCCAGTAATCGAAATCGCCGAGGTTAGCTGTCAGGTCGCCGTCGTTCGACTCGGCGTAGCCTGCGACGATGAAGCCGCCGTCGCCGGTCAGCCGGATGGCTTCGGCACGGTCGTTTTGTGTGCCGCCAAAGGTTTTTGACCAAATCACGTTGCCGGTGGCGCTCAATTTTAGCAGCCAAACATCTTCCTGCCCGTGATTGCCGCTCACCTGTCCGTCGCTGGAACTGGTGCTTCCGACAATCATCAGGCTGCCGTCGCTCGTCTCCACCAGCGAAGCCGCCACGTCGTCGAGGCTGCCGCCGAAATGTTTTTGCCAAAGCAAACTACCGGCGGAGTCCACTTTGACGACCCAAAAATCAGACTTTCCAAAGTTCCCGCTCACGTCCTGGTCGTTGGAGCGGCTGTAACCAACGGCAACAAAACCGCCGTCTTGGGTAGGCACGACGTCGTTGGCAGCGTCGGCTAACGAGCCGCCGAAATGCTTCGACCATTGCAGGGTGACACATTCTTTTTGCTGGGAAAACAGCAGGTGGGCAGGCAAAATCAGGCTCAGAAGGCAAAAGTGATGCAGCAATTTTTTCATCCGGCAAAGGTAAGCGGCGGGCAAAATTTGCTCATAATTTCAATTTCGGAATGGGCACCAAACCCTCATTTACCAATCGCCTGTATTGTGGAGAGGTTTTCAGAATATCGAATTTGCCAGATTGTATCCAATAGAATGGTGTCCTTTTCTTTGCCTTCATATTGTTCAATTCTGGTGCTTTATCGTTCAGCCAATCCTTCAGCCATTGTAACTTATTCAAAACAGTGCTTACTTCAATAGTTTTTGCAGCATGCACTTCCACAAAATAAGCCTCATTGTCGTAGCCAAGTGAATAATCCCAACGATTTGCATGTGGATATAAAGCACTTATGCAAGTGTCGATATCCACGCTACCCTCAGCCTTTCGCACGTCTGATAGCTCAACTTTTCTGCTGTAATTGCCTAAAGCTTTTAACCCTTGCTGATAACAATCACTGACCTCCGGGGTAGCCAAAACCGCCTTTTCGAATTTTTTAGTCTTTTGTTTAGCCATGATGTGCAGCAAGTTTTGCTATTACTTCGGCTGCCCGGCTGGCGAATTCAGAGAGTCCGCCCCAATTAGCTTCGGCAGTATCATCACTTCCGGCATCGAGGCTGGAAATATCTTTGATGACCACGCCACCTTCGTTGCGTTGGAAATAATAAGTTTTAAAGGTTTTATTGTCAATGATAGTCTGGTAAAGTTTTTTCAGGCTCGTTTTATTGGTCGCAAAAAGCTGTGCAAGGTCTTTCGCATTACCGTTCATGGATTGCACGTAATTCATCGTCCAGGCTAATTCCAACAATACAGGCGAATGGGTGGAAATGACCACTTTATATCCCCGCTCCATCAGTTCGAAGCAAAGCAACAACACCGCCTGAATAGCCCGTGGATGCAAACCCATTTCGGGTTCCTCTATCACGACCCATTCTAAGTTGTCTTTTCTCGAAACTTTGGAAGATGGTATCAGATGGTATAAAGAAAGCAACAACGGCAAAAACTCCTTTTGACCAGCCGACCACGACATAATTGGCAACTCGCTTTCACTGATATGCATCATAAACCGCCGTTTTAAGGTGCTTTTGTCCAATTTGACTTTAGCTCCGTAAAAAATTGCTTTGTCAATTTCCTCTCTCAAGGCACTGCTCATTCTACCCAGCCTGGGAAATACGTCGGATTGCCCTCCATGTCCATTGGTGGACTCTCGCTCCATCAGGATGCGGAGGGTTTCCCCGAAAGATTTTAACACGTACGGGTCACCAATTTCAAAAGCGCCAAAACTGCGGGGCCAGCCTTGATACATCGCTGTAACCCGTTGGGCAGGTATGTAGAACAGATTTTCTTCTTTTTCTTTAGCTGTCGGTCGTCCCTGTTTTAGCAGAAAATAATCTGCGGATAAGGCTTTCGAGCTGCCAAATATCACTTCCGTATTTCGCTTCCAAATGTTCGACATGCCCTCACCAAAGAATAATTCCAACAAGAGTTTGCTATTCTTTCCCCAATCGTACCCATTTGTCTTTAAGGTATTGGAAATTTGGTCTTTGTCCACCAGCAGCTTTAACAACTGTAGGAACAGGCTTTTGCCACTTGCCTGCGCTCCTACCAGCAACGTAAAATCGCCAAACTCCACCTGCCCGGATGCTATCTGGGCAAAATTCCGGACGGATAAAGTGGCTGTGTTTTCTATGTTGTTCATTGGCAAATTACTTTGACGCAAAAGTAGAACTTATACTTACAACAGCCTCCCTTCAAATGCTCTCTTCAAAATGCGCTGCACCCCGCTCACACCACCACCGCCAGCAGGTCAGAAGTCGAAAGCAAAGCGGTTTTTTCATTGCTGTCCGGCAAGGTTTTACTCTTGAAGTCTTTCCTATCTTTGCCAACGTTTGTTGAAAGCCGCTCGCCGGGAGGAGCTTTTTTTTCTCTCAAAAAAAGCTCCTCCCGGCGCTCAAAATCGCACCATTTCATCATGCAAAACGACTTGAAGACCATTTTTGGCGACACGCACGGACTCGACCAAAAGAGCGTGGAATTTCTCACCAACGCACTGGAAAAAAACAACCTGCCCGGCTTCGATTACCTCGAATTCAAACTTTCCCTCGGTAAATTAATGGCGATGAACCTCGGCGAAGACACTTCCTACAAGTCTGCCTACGTCACCGCTTCCACCGTCGGCTTGACGAAAGACAAGCTGCTGTCCACCGCCCAACATTACCGCCAGGTGCTGGTGAACGAAAAAGACCAGTTCGACCAGGCGCTGAACAACCAGCTTCAAAAGCGGGTGAAATCCAAGCAGCAGGAGGTTGAAAAATTGCGGCAGCAAATCCAGGCATGGGTAGCGCAAATCGAGACTTTGCAAAAGCAAATCGCCCAGTCGCAAAACACGATTGACACGGCGGACGAGCAAATTCAAGGCGAAATGCGCAAAATCGAGGCAACCAAGGAGAACTTCGAGCACACCCACCAAAGCATCCTGAATCAAATAGATAGTGATATTCAAAACATGGGCAGGTACTTGTAATTGGTGATTTGGCGATTTGGTGATTTGGTGGTTGGGACGTCAGACGTCCAACATCCCAATCACCAAATCGCCAAATCGCCAAATCACCATACGAAAATGAACTGCAAGCAAGGCACGGACATCATCATCGGGCAAATGATTGAGCTGTTGGAAAAACTCGACAGCAAGCCTTACGCCCAGCCGCTTTCCCTCTTCAACGGCTCGACCATCGGGCAGCATTTCCGCCACATCTTGGATTTCTACGGCTGCCTGACCAGGGGCGTTGCCAGTGGAAGGATTGACTACGCCGACCGGCAACGGGATACCCGTGTGGAAACAGAACCGGATTATGCCGCTACCGTTTTTGCAGCATATTCAAGCGCCATTCAGCAACTGCCGGAAGAGGTGCAAGTGGAAATCGTGGCTGATTTTTCCAGCGATTTCAACGAAGAGCGCCCGGTGGTGCTTTCGACTGTCGGCAGGGAATTGATGTATGCTTACGACCATGCGGTGCATCACCTGGCGATGATAAAAATGGGGCTGAAAGTTGCCAGCCCAGCCGTCGAGGTGGACAGGAATTTGGGGGTTGCGCCTTCGACGGTGAAGCATTGGCAGGAGCATGGGAAGGAATGACAGGCAAAACTATTTCAGGTGGGATTGCATTAGATTTGCAGAAACGGCAAGACCTGCTTTTAAAAACTATCAAAATCATGGAAAAGCAATTGGAAAAGATTCTTGAAGAATATCCGAATTACAAGGAGTTCCTCTGGTACCAAGCACATGAGAAAGAGTTGCTTCGGCAATATTACGGGCGCAATATTGTGATTAAAGATGGGCAGGTTATTGGAGAATATAGTTCGAAAGGACTTGCCCGGAGAATGACCCTTAAGCAAGGGCATGAACCTGGAAGTTTCATTATTCACCATTGCGTTCCGGCGGCACAGCAGAAAAAATTCCACCTTGCTAATCATCAATTAGTTACTATCAAGCATGGATAGCAACATACCCTCTTCAACTTTTGCACTTTCTGTCGTTTTCGACAAATTGGTCTTTCGTATTTATTCATCAGCTTATCTTTTTCAAGATGATTCCAATGATGATGAAATCAAATCCAATTTGGAATGGGTGAAAGTCCTTTGGGATACTGGCGCAGAAACCAGTTGCATTTCCGACCGCCTTGCCCGAAAACTTGGTTTGAAGGATGATGGCTTCGTCACGGTAATTACGGCATCGAGCGAAGAAAATGTCCCTTATTATCTCATCAATCTTGGCTTTGCAAACGACATGAAATTTTTTGACTTGGAAGTTGCCCAGTTCAGGTATGGTGACGACGACAGCGACTTCATCATTGGCATGGACATCATCTCGCAAGGCGATTTTTCCATCACCAACTTCGGCGGGCAAACCGTTTTCTCTTTCCGTACTCCTTCCCTGCATTCTATTGATTATGAGGCTGAACTGCTTTCTCAAAAAGGATAACCGCTTCCTACTTTTTACTTTTGCCTTTTCAATTTTTCCTTCCCGACATGGATTACTTTCAATTCAAAATCACCGTCGGCGACGCTCCGCAAACCGACCTTTTGATTGCCCTTCTCAGCACACAGCCTTTCGATACTTTTGAAGAATATGAAGGCGGTTTTTCTGCCTACCTGCCTGCTGTCGAAGACGTTGCTGCCGCTGAAACTTACCTGGCGGAACTGCAAAGCCGCTTCGATTTCACCTGGGAAAAAGAGTTTCTACCTGCTCAAAACTGGAACGAAGTCTGGGAAGCCAATTTCCAGCCCGTCGTCGTGGATGATTTCTGCGGCATCCGGGCGGAATTTCATGAGCCGCTGATTGGCGTGGAGCATGAATTGGTCATTCAACCGAAAATGGCTTTTGGCACCGGGCATCACGAGACGACTTTTATGTGCATTCAATTGATGCGGGACTTGCCGCTCGCCGGAACTTCGGTTTTTGATTTTGGCTGCGGCACGGGCGTCCTCGCAATTCTCTCTTCCAAGCTGGGCGCTGCCTGCCTCGATGCCTTGGATATTGAAAAAGAAGCGGTGGAAAACACGCTCGAAAATTGCCAGCGAAACGGCGTCGAAAACATCCATACCTGGCAAGGGACGCTGGAAGATTTTCTGGAAAAAAATATGGGCAATTGCAGGGAAAATGGCTACGACGTTGTGCTTGCGAACATCAACCGGAACGTGATTTTGGCTTCGTTGCCTTTGTTGAAAGCCTTGATTCGGGCAGGTGGATGGGCAATTTTTTCAGGTTTTATCGCTGAGGATGAATCGCTGATGCGGCTTTCTTTGCAGGAGGGAGGATTTGAAGTAGAAAAAATTCAGCGGAAAAACAATTGGTTGGCGATGTTGGCTCGAGCCCAAAGCTGACAGGTGGTTTTGGGGGGGTTTGGGGGGGGGGGGGGTATTGATTTTATTTAGAGAGCA
>CAZHLB010000434.1:0-6000 GCA_964533005.1 uncultured Saprospiraceae bacterium | reverse complement strand
CGCGCCCAAAAAAAACCCCCCCGACACGAACCTCGAACCATCTCAAACAACGACTCAAATCCGAACGGTTTTCCGCTTCTTTTTCTTCGGTGTTTCTTCTGCCGGGGGCGGTGGTGGAGGTGGCGGAGGCAATTCTTGCGGATTGATTCTGCGCAGTTCAGGCATTTCCGGGAAACTCCAATCCAAGTTGAAGGGGTCGCCCAAACGGAATTGAAAATCGTTTTGCCGACGAGGCTGGTTTTGCTGAATGCCATCGGGATTGGGTGCAACGAACACTTCCAACGGTGTCGTTTCCAGCACTTTTTCATCCGTTTCAACGCTGGCTGGAAGGATGTAAAAACTGCCGATGTCCTTCGGTTCCAGGTAGTAAGTCACGGTCATGCTTTGCGTCACCTCGCCGTTGACCATGCTGTACGAAGTGGAAAAATTGGGCCCCGACACCACGTCGAACTGCTCGAAAGCGGGCGCTTCGAAGTTCTGCCCGTTTGCATTTTCGAGGATGAATTTCACCTCGAAATAATTGCCGAGCAGCACCGAGTCCGTGCTGACTTCGACGGTAAATTTCACCGGCTTTTCCTGCCCCCAAGTGTTCGGAGCAAACAAAGCGGCAAATGCTAAAATGAGAATTGTGTTTTTCATGTCTGAATCAGGATTTGTTGATAGACAAAGCGATTTTGGTTGGAAAAAGTAGGTTTGAAGATTCAAAAGGTTGCCTCGGTAGGAGGTGATTTTTGAAAAAAATCGCTTTCATTTTTTCTCCAAAAATCATCCCTCTCCGAAGATGCCGCCAGGCACTTTTCGCTTCAGTTCAAAATTTCTGCCCAGGTATAACCGTCGCACCTGCTCGTCTTCCGCCAGTTCCTCCGCCGTTCCCGCCATCAAAATTGCGCCGTCGTACATCAGGTAAGCCCGGTCGGTGATGCTGAGCGTTTCCTGCACGTTGTGGTCGGTGATGAGGATGCCTATGTTCTTGGTTTTTAACTTTAAAACGATGCTTTGAATGTCCTCCACCGCAATCGGGTCAATGCCTGCAAAAGGCTCGTCGAGCAAAATAAAACGAGGGCTGGTCGCCAGCGCACGAGCGATTTCCGTGCGGCGGCGTTCGCCGCCGGAGAGGGTGTCGCCCCTGCTTTTTCGCACTTTTTGCAAGCCGAACTCTTCGAGTAGTGATTCCAGTTTGTGGCGCTGCTCATCCTTTTTCAGGCTCGTCATTTCCAGCACTGCGGCGATGTTGTTTTCCACGCTAAGTTTTCTGAAAACGGAAGGTTCTTGCGGCAGGTAGCCGATGCCTTTTCTCGCCCGCTTGTACATAGGCAGGTGGGTGATGTCTTCTTTTTCCAAAAAAACGCTGCCCTCGTTGGGTTGAATGAAGCCGACGACCATGTAAAAAGTGGTGGTTTTGCCTGCACCGTTGGGTCCGAGCAAGCCTACGATTTCGCCTTGATGCACGTCGAGGCTGACGTTTTTGGCGACGGTGCGCTCGCCGTAGCGTTTGAGAAGATTTTCGGTTCGGAGAATCATGCGGCAAAAGTAAATGTGGTCGCCAAACTTGTTTGGCTGACCCGATTTTCATGAAAACCGTTTCGTGTTCTATTTCACTAAAACAGGTCTGCCAAACAAGTTTGGCGACCACATTAAAAGTAGAGTGGTCAGACATTCCAGGTTTTGAAAACCTGGAATGTCTATGCCCGGCTCTGAGCGAAAAACTCAAACGCAAACGAGCAAAAAACCAAAACCGTTGCTCCGATTGCTGCCGCCAACCTGGGTGCATCCGGCAAAAAAAAGCAACCTGCAAGCGTCGCCATCAATATCCCGGCAATGATTTTGGCGAGCAAAAACCGCCGCCCCTGCCACCCTGCCGGTTTTCCAATAAAGACCAGCAAAAAGTACAGGTAGCGCAGCAGCCCCGCTGCCAGAACCCAGCCGCCGAGCAAGCCTTTTTCAAAAATCAGGAAACCCGCCGCCAGCACAAAAAGCGCATCCGTTTCCGCATCGAATAAAGCTCCGAAGGCAGAGGCATTCCCATTTTTCCGAGCCAGCCAGCCGTCCAAACCATCTGCCAGCAGTGCCAGCAACAAGGTTGCCCCAATGGCTTCATTGTCCATGTTTTTTTCAAAAAGCAAAACGCCGACGATGGCGAGCAGCCGCACTGTTGTCAAGATATTAGCAGCGTGGAACCAAGTATTGGCTGGCTCGCCCAGCATTATTTTTCTGAGAAAAAGTAGCAAAAAAGAAAGCAGGGTAACGATGATGAGCGGCAAAAAAGAACTGGTGAAAAAGGTCAGCCCGGCAGCCGAGAGCATAACAAGCGAATGCTTCAACATCCATTTTTTCTGCCAAATAGCATTGGTTTGTTGCATAAGCCAAATGTGCGGAATTAAAGGTGGCGGCTCGAAAATGGCTGAAATCGCTGGAAAGATTTTCTTTCATTTTCGAGCCGCCACCTTTAAGCTCGGCTTTTTCCTTCTAATTTCACCGCCTCGAAAAATTCAAACCTCACCAAATTCCGGCAGCCCTGGGCAAGCTGCCTTCAACGCACATCTTAAAGCAACTTTTATGAGGCTCCCTGTTTCTGCATGGCTCCTGCTTTGGAGCGCCTTTCCGCTTTTCGCCCAAATCAACTTCACCGCAAATCAAACTGTCCCGTCTTACGACGGTGCATTTCGCCCCGGCGCAAACATGGGCTGGTATGCGCCGTGGACGGATGATTGGTTAGCCGACATCGCTGCTGGAAATCCTTCCGTCAACGTCGAAGGCGCTGGCGTCAAAGCTTTCCGACCCTTTCTGCCAGAGCATTTCCTCGAAGATTGGGGCTACGATATCCGCCTCAGCACTTTCCAGCATTACGATGAATTGGGCTTGAAAGACAACACCGTCGTAATCGGCTACCCGAAGGCTGGGCATCGTGACCCCGCCTGGTATTGCCCTTGGGAACAATCGCACTTGTTCGCCAACATGTACCTGCCAATTTGGGACGGCGGCGCAAACGGGACGCCCGTCAACGACCAGAATTATTACGCCTTGTACGTCTATAAAATGGTCTCGGTTTACAAGGACTATGTGGGTTTTTGGGAGGTCTGGAACGAACCTGACCAGGACTACACTGGCAACGGCTGGAAGCCTTTGGGATGGCAAGGCAACTGGTGGGAAAACACGCCCCAGCCTTGTGACTACGCACTCAAAGCACCCGTCCAGCACTACGTCCGCCTGCTGCGTATCACGTATGAAGTGGTCAAATCGCTCGACCCGGAAGCCTACGTTGCCATCGGCGGTTTGGGCTACCCGTCGTTCCTCGACGTGATTTTGCGGAATACGGATAACCCAAATGGCGGCTCGCCCACGCCTGAATTTCCAAACTATGGCGGCGCTTGGTTCGACGCTTTTGCCTATCATTCTTATCCGCACATTGACGGCAGCCTGCGGCATTGGGACAACAATATCATGGGCTTTGCCTACGACCGGCACTCGGATGCAGCGGCGGCTGGCGTTTTTCGCCTGAAAAAAGAATTTGAAAAAGTGCTGGAAGACCGGGGGTACGACGGAGCGACTTTCCCCCGCAAGGCTTGCATCATGACCGAAGGCAACCTTCCTCGCTTTTCCTACGGCGACTACATCGGCACGCCGGAAACGCAGCGAAACTTCATTTTGAAAACCCTTGCGCAATGCGAGATGAATAATATTGACCAGTACGACGTATTCATCATGAGCGATTTCCTGCCGGAAGGGCAGGGCGGCGGCGCATTCGAATACATGGGTTTGTACAAATGGTTGAGCGCCTACCTGCCCTATCAAACTGAAAAAAACGACCTCGCTATCGCCTACAAAACCTTCGCCGACCTTGCCTTCAACAAACGCTTCGACTCCGCCCGCACCTCCCTGCTCAACATGCCGCAAGGCGCCGGCGGGGTAGCTTTTCGAGACACTTCGACCGGCAATTTCACTTACGTTTTGTGGGCAAAAACGCACACCGACCAGTCGGAAAACGTCACCTACATCTATTTCCCGCCTGCCGAATTGGGCTTGACCGACATCAAAATCCGCAAGTGGAATTACTCTGAAACGAAGGACTCCGTGACCTCCGATGCCATGCTCATCAAGCTGCTTGCCTCGCCCATTTTTGTCACCGATTTGAATGCGGTTGGTGAGCGGTCGGAGAGTTCGACGCAAGCGGGGCAGGCATTTCCCGCCAAATTTGAAATGCACTGCTCGCCGCAGCCTTTCGTCGGCGAGTTGAACATTCAGCTTCGGCTGCCGGAAGGTTCGCCGGTAGTTTTGGAAGTGTTTGATTTACAAGGAAGATTGGTGGAGCGGCTCGTAGATGGGCAGGAATACGAGGCGGGCGCTCATTCGATTCTGTTTGAAAATGAAGGCTTGCCGGAGGGCGTGTTTTTGGTGAAAACTGTGGTCAGTGGAAAAATTTTGATGGAGAAAGTCGTCCACCGGCAACCTTGACCTCTCAAATTTCCGGGCAGAAAAATCTAACTTTGACTGGTTCAAAAATCATCCAGACATGGTACTTGAAAAGACATTGACCGAAAAATTCACGCAGGAAAGAGAGCAAGCAGTGGAATATCTGAAGCTGAAGTTGCCCGACGGCGGCTTGACGGACGACCAGTTTTTTGAATTCTGCCAACTCAATGAAAATCTGAAAATTGAGCGCAATGCAAAAGGAGAAATCATCATCATGGCACTAACAGGCACTAAAACAGGCACTCGGAATTTTCGCCTTTACATTCCATTCGGCATCTGGAATATGCAAGGAGAAGAAAAAGGGGAGTTTTCGGATTCGTCGGGAGGCTTCCGGCTGCCCAACGGGGCGACTTACTCTCCCGATGTGGCTTTCGTAACAAAGGAACGATGGGATAATCTCACTGAGGAACAGCAGCAAAAATTTGCTCCCATCTGCCCCGACTTCATTGCCGAGTTGCTCTCCAATCCAAGAGACCTGCGCAACCTGCAATCCAAAATGGAAGAATTCATGGAAAATGGCTGCCGCCTGGGATGGCTGATTGACCCGTTTAAAAAAACCACCTACGTCTATCGTCCGAAAGTCGAAGTGGAAGAAGTGCCATTCGACCAGATTCTTTACGGAGGGCAAGTGCTCGAAGGCTTGCAGCTGAAAATGGCGGACTGGCTGAAAAGTTAAATGGTTAGGTGGCTGCCTCAGCCATCTAACCATTTAACCCTCAAGCCATTCAGCCATTCAAGCCGCCTGCATTTTCTTGATAAAATAGCTCGGATGCAACCCGCACTCCGTCCGCCCCTGCCCCTTCCACCGACCGTTTCTCCCTTCGCCTTTTTCCGTGCAGTGCATGCAGCCAATCGAGCCGTAGCCCAAATCCTCGAGCGGGTGCCGGGGCAGGTTGTGCAGCGAAAAATGGTACAAAACTTCCCCCTCGTCAATGTCAATCAGCGGGTGAAATTTCAGGATGTCGCCTTGCTTTTCAAACACCCGCAGATGCGAGCGGAACTCGGTTTGGTAGCTCATCAAGCCGGAAATCCAAACCTTGTGCTGCGCCTTGATAGGCTCTAAAGGCACGACTTTGTTGATGCTGCAACACATCCGGGGATGGTCTTTCCACCATTGCTCCTCACGAGTCAGGGCATTTTGTTCCGGCTCCGGCAGCACGTCAATCACGTTTAAATTGAAGCGTTCGGTGAGCATTTCCTTGTATTCCAATGTCTCCTGAAAATGGTAAGTCGTGTCAATGAAATGCACCTTCTGCGCCGGTCGAATCTGGCTGACGAAGTAGAGCAGGAACACCGAATTGCCGCCAAACGACGAGGTGAACAACACGTCCTTTTCCTCGAAATATCGGTACAGCAATTGGATGCGCCGCTCGAAAGACAGCGGCGTGAAAATGTCGTTGAGTAATTCCACGCTCAGGTCTTGCCAATGAGCGGCTCTGGCGTGGAGGCTGAGGATATTCGTTTCGGTGGAAACCATGAAAGTAGTTTTCGTTGAGGTTTAGAAGGTTTCGAGAGGTTTAGGAAGGTTTA
>CAZHLB010000433.1:0-6002 GCA_964533005.1 uncultured Saprospiraceae bacterium | reverse complement strand
GGAATAAGTCGTGCTATTTCCATTGTAATCCGTGAATTTGGAGACGTTTCCAGCGGCGTCATATTCATATTGCAGCGAAAAACCCGCCGCATCGCCAACGCTGGCAAGCTGCCCCGAATCGTTGAATTCATAAATAATAATGCGGTCGCCCGACCCGCCTTTTTCAACTCTATATGTTTTTAGGTCGGAGTATGTAAATTTCTGCGAGCCGAGGCAGGAAGTCAGTTTATTTACCCTTTGCAGCGTATTATATTCAATGGCGATTGCCGCCCCGATGCCATCCGTTATTTTAATCAGGTTCTGAAAATTGCCATATTCATAACTTGTTTCATTGCCCGCCGCTCCGGTGACTTGCACCAAATTGTCGCCGTCGTATTCATAGCTGACCGAGCGAGCCGGCGTCCCATTGCTGTCATTTACTTGCGTCAAAAAACCATTGCTCCAGACAAACTGAACGCTCCTTCCCGTCGAGTGCGATATTTGGCTCAATTCCGAGCCTGAATAGCTCAACGTCAGCGAGTTGCCGAAGATATCCTCCATTTTTGTCAGCTTCTTGTGCGTCGAATTTTCAAAGAAATATTTCAATCCATATCGCGTCGTCAGTTGGTATTTGTCGCCGTCGTATTTTATCACCGAGTCATGGTTTCCCATGGGCGGAATATATGCCGAGCCGTCCAGCAAAAAAGTATCCTGCCTGCCTGCCGAGCGGGTAAGGATGAAATTTCCAGCCATATCTTCCTGGTAATAAATATTGTAGAAGAACGTCCAGCCATAGCCGAAGCCCTGGTTTATCGTATCCAAAGCGGTGTTGTAAGTAAAAGTCACGTCGAGCGGCAAGCCTTGACCCTTGATGTACAAGTCCGTCCGCTGGTAAAAAAGATTGCCCGTTTTCATGTTGACTTTCACCCCGTTCGGTCCTTCCACGTTCAGGTTGGGCGCTTGGGCGGCGAGCCGCAAGGCGCTGACCAGGAAAAGCGATGTGAGTATGATTGACCTCATGTTTTTGGAAAGTTTTTGGAACCCACCTTTCCGAAAGTTTGAAACTTTCGGAAAGGTCGCTCCTCCTGCCCCGGAGACCCACCTTTCCGAAAGTTTCAAACTTTCGGAAAGGTTACTCCCTCAGCACGAACCGCATCGGATGCGAGGAGTAAGCATACACCGTAATAGAGCTATAAGACCCCGGTCGCAAAATCCCCGGAGGTCCCCCCAACTCCATAAAATTCAGGAACAATTCCTGTTTCCCCTCCTCCAACCCATCCACCGTGAAAGCAATCGGCGCTCCCCGCAAGCTGATGAGCCACCGGGTCGGGCAGGGGATGTCCACGTTGCCGTCGTTGCCAAATTGGATGGTGATGGGAGCGACCCGGTTCACCCGAATCGAGGCGGGGTGAGCGATGTTTTTCTGCAAATTCTGGTCAGTGCCCACGTTGACGATGTTGCAGAAAAAGCCGCCGCCGCCCGACCCGCTCGTGGTCGTGCCTGCTCCGCCTGCCACGATTTCAAAGCCGTCCACCAAACTCGTCGTTGCCGCCGGGCTTGATTTTTCAGCCACCACGTCGTAAATGCCGAGCGCCTCGCCCGCCAAATTGAAAGTGGCGAAGACCCGGGTCGAATTCACGTAAATCAAAGTGTGCGCAACCACCTCGCCGAGCGTGGCATCGAACAGCCGCAGCTCCATGTCGGCGGTGAATTTTGCGCCGTCAATTCGCAGGGTCACGTTGCCCGTGTTGCCGCCTTCTTCGGCGTCCACGTCCGAGATTTGGAAGGGAATAATTTCCGCTTTCAAGTCAACATCCTGCTCCGAACCCGACAGCGTCGAGCCGTAAGCCAGCAGGTAATATTGACCGATTTGCACTTCCGGGACGGTGATTGCCTGGTCGCTCGTGAACGGGTTGGGGAAGGAAAAATCGTGGTCGGAGCGGGTCGGCACTTCGTTGAAACTGACGTACAACTCGTTGACACTCTGCGCCGTGTGCCCGTCCAGGGTGATGCGCATGGTCTCGTCTTCGTTCACGCTGTCAATCTCGACCCGGTAGTACAAATTCACTTCGTTGACCAAAGTATCGGGCGTCAAAACGCCAAGCGGAAGTTCCTGCACGGAGACCGTCACCTTCGCCGTCGAGATGGTCACGTTGTTGGTTTCGCTGCTTTCGTAAATGTTGTTCAGCGCATCCGTCTGCGTGATGATGAAGTAGTCGCCGAGGGGAACGCCAGGCGTCGAGCCGGTAAAAGTTTCCGACAAATTGCCGCTCGGCGCAAGGTTGATGCTGCGATTGAAGGGGCCCAAATACGGCACGTCCATCGCATCGAAAACGGAGTCGGCGGAGAAATAAACGATGTCCCGCATCGTGCCCGTCGCAGGGTTAGTGCCTTGATTTTTAAGATTATACGTCACCGAAAAATCCTCGCCGACCATCGCCATCCCGCCAAAACTAATGCTGTTCACGACGAGGTCGGAGGGCAGCGGCAAGCTGGCAGTCAGGTAGGTGAAGAACTCGTTGTTATCCTCGCCCTCGAACTCGAAAAGGCTGTTGTTCGCATCCGTTTTGAAAATCAGCACGAAGTTGCCGGACGAGGTGATGGGGATGAAAACATCCATCGTGTCCTGGTAAAACTGCCCGGTGGTCAGGGTGCGAGTCTGCGATTTCGAGCCGACGATGGGGTCGTTGTTGCTGATGTCGAAGTCGGTGGACAGGTAAAATTTGTCCGTCCAGCTTCCCGAAGTCGTGCCGTCGCCTTCGTTGGTCACTGTCCAAATCACCTGAATCGGCTGCCCGGAAATGCCGCTCGTGGGAGCAACCACCGTGTTCGCTTCCAAATCGGGCGAAGGGCTCAATTCAATGTGGATGGGCATCGCAGCCCCGGTCGGAAACGAAGCGGGGCGGATTCGCCGCCAATTGTTGTCCTCGTCGCCGTCGTTGGTCAACTCCGTGTGGTCGCTGACGAGGAAGGCGAAGTAGTCGCCGGAGATGCCGTTGGGAATCTGGAAATTCTCGTTTTTCGAATAAACCTCGTCCGTCAACAAGGGCGCTTGCTTGGTGAAGTCCTTCACAAAAAGGTCGTCGTACTCGTCAAAAATCGAATCCACCGAGAGATAGACCCCGTCGTACCAAAGCGCATAGTTCCAAAGCGTGGTCGGGTTGCCGTTGTTTCGGACGCTCCACTGGAGGTTGACGGTTTGACCGGAATCGAGTGTGTCGGCGAGGGTCGTCGTCGTAAGTGCCTCGAAATCAACCGGGTCGGGCGCAGAAACGTAGAGCGGGTGGCTGCGTTTGGTGTTGTTGCCCTCGTCGGTGTACTCGTAAATTTTATCGGTGGCGTCGGTGAAAACATAAATGTAGCACACCCCCGTTTGCGCCCCGCCGCCGAGCATCGGCAGCACGAAACTGGTGCTGCCCGAATAATTCGCCCCCGGCGCAACCGGCAGCAACTGGTCAATGGTTTTCAGCAAAACCGCCGAGTTGATGTTCCAAACCGGGTTGGCGGAAATATACACCCGGTCTTTCCAGCCGCCGCTCACGCCTTGCACCGCTCCCAAACCATAGTTTTTCACGATGAAACTCAGGTTCAGCACCGTCCCGGCGATGGTCGTGTCGGGCAAGCCGGTCAGCGTGTCCACCCGCAAATCCGCCCAGGGAGCGAGCAGAACTTGGGTTTGTTGATAGTTGGTGTTGTTATTTTCGCTGGTATTTTCAAAAACATTGTCTCCGTAGTCGGTCACGACGTGCATGTAGCGGACGCCGGAAATGCCGTTCGGAATGGTCACCGTCGCCTGCCGCAAGATGCTGTCGCCCGCTGCCAGCGAGTTGCTGTAAGTCAAAGTACCGACGTGCGTGGCGGTCGCCGGATTGTACGTCGTGCTCGTGGAAAGATAGACTCTGTCGGTGCGACCGATGCCCAGCACGTCGCCCGTGCCGTTGTTTTTCACCGTCCAGTTCACGCTCACGTCCGTGCCCGATTGCACGGTGTCGGCAAGCGAAACATCGGTCACGACGAGGTCGGCGTTTTGCACGGTCGTGTTTTCTGCCGCCGAGACGTTGTCGCCTTCGAGGTTGTACTCGTAAATGTTGTTGTAAAAATCAGTCTCGACGAAGAAATACTGCGTCCCCGTCACGTTGCCCGGCACGGTCACGGCGGCGTTGCGAGCGACCGAAGCCCCCGCATTGATGGTGCCTGCGTAATGAAAAGTGCCGAGCGTTGTGGCAGTGCCAGGCGAGTAAGTCGAGCTTGAACTGATGTAAACCCGCTCGTAAAAACCGCCGCTCGCAGCCGTTGCACCCTGGTTCGCCGTCGTCCACAAAAGGCTGATGGATTGGTTGTTGTCCACCGGGTCGGGGGCGGTGACGCTGGTGACTTTGAGGTTTGGCGGCGGGGTCAGGATGATGTTGATGGCGTTGCTGTTGCCGGTGTTGTTGCTCTCGAAAGCGTGCTCGAAAACGTAGTTGTAAATGTCGGTGCGCACGTGGACGTAGTGGTTGCCGAAGATGCCGTTCGGAATCGAAATCTGCTGCGTCCGCTGGTGCGAAGCGCCCGAATTGATGGGCGCACTCCAATAACTGCCGACGTAAGTAGCGGTGGCGGCATTGTACGTCGCCTCGTTGCTGAAATAAATGTGGTCGTAGAAATAGTTGCCCGCCGGCACGTTGCCGGGGCCCTCGTTGCTCACCGTCCAGCTTACATTGATGTTCGTGCCGGAAAAAGCGGTGCTCGGCGTGATGAAACTGGTCACCTGCAAATCGGGCGGCGGGGTCAGGGTGACGACCATCGAGGCGGCGGGGGAGACGTTGTTGTTGTTGTTTCCTTCGAGCAGGCTGCCGCCGTAGTCGGCGATGACGAACAGGTAAAACGTGCCCTGGATGCCGTTGGGCAGGGTCACGTTTTTCATGTT
This sequence comes from uncultured Saprospiraceae bacterium, assembly GCA_964533005.1. Taxonomy (GTDB): domain Bacteria; phylum Bacteroidota; class Bacteroidia; order Chitinophagales; family Saprospiraceae; genus UBA6168. Next base: position 1,114 of record CAZHLB010000433.1, on the reverse strand, counting down.
CGAGTAAGTGCCGCTGCCGTTCAGGGCAGTGAAATTGGCGAAGCCGCCGAGGTACGTGTCAATGCCAGCCTGGAAAATATTGTCCGCCGACAAATAGACGTAATCGTACCAGGTCGTCATGCCAGTGCTGCCCAGACCCATGTTGTGAACCTCCCAAGCCACTTCGATGCTCTGCCCGGAAAACGGCATGCTCGGCGGCTGCACGTTTTGCGTAATCAAATCCGGCAGTTCCCGCAGGGTGAAACTTTGGGTGGTGCTCGGCGTGCCGCAATGGTTGTTTTTGGCGACGAGTTTCCAATTATAGACCGCCCCATAAACCCAGTTGGCGATGTTGTAAGCGTAGCTGATTTGGGTGATGTCAGCGGCGCTGGGCGTGCCGGGTTCCGGGTCGCCGTTTTTCCAAACGTACAAGTCGTAGCGGGTTGCGCCAGCCGAGGGCAGCCAGGAGAAATTGACCGGCGGGTCAACGTTTATCGTGCCGTTGGCCGGCAGCATGTTGCCGGGGACGGCGGGCGTCTGGAAGTTTTGCACGGAAGTTTCCAGCGTGTCGTTCGGCGGGTTCAGGTCGCCTGCGAGCAGGGTGTAAAGTTCAAAATCATGCTCCACGTAGGCGGCGAGGTTGGCTTGCGTTGCAAACGTGTACATCGCCGTGCCGCCGGGCGGAACGCTCAGAGCGCCCACGTTTTCAGACACTTGCGCTCCGCCGTTCAGCCGGTAGGCGACGTTGAAACCGGTTTGCGGCAAGCCTCCAAAATTCTGAATCAGCACTTTCACCGTCGCCATTCCCAAGTTGCAATCCTCCTCTGGTTCAATGAGTTGCGTGATGCCGAGGTCGTCCGTCAGGTAGTCGAATTCGTCTGCGCCGATGTCGGGCTGCCCTGCGCTGCGAGTCTCGCCGTCGAAGTCCGTGCCGATGCCGGAAACGGGCGTCGCTGCGCTGTCGAGCGCCACTTGCAACACGTGCAGGTCGCTGTCGGAATAAAAAAGCGGGTTGGCGGAAACCGAGTTGGCGTCTTTGCCGGAGGCGGTTCGCCAGGCGGCGAGGTCGGCTGCATTCGTGCCGTCCCAGTAGCCCAGGATTGCGCCGGTGGCGTACAAATCATTGAAATTGGAG
>CAZHLB010000432.1:0-6021 GCA_964533005.1 uncultured Saprospiraceae bacterium | reverse complement strand
CCCCCCCCCCCCCCCCCCCCCCCCACCCCCCCCCCGCCCCACAATAATTGTCTGATAACTATTTTTTTTTGCAAAAAAAAATCAAAAACCCACCTCTCTCCTTGTGATTTTTCAGACGGACTCAAGTTCATGCCGAAAAAATTACCACCTGCCGAATTGGAGAAAATCATCCAACCGCTGCCCGCCAAAGAGCGCCTTGCCTTGCAACAACAAGACCTGACGCCTGAATGGCTGGAAGCCGAAATCGCTCGTCGTCAAAAACTGATGAAACGAGACGTGTGGGTGGGCATTCCGTGGTTTGTGATTTACTCAATCGTCTATTTCACCAAAGGCTTCGGCAACCTGACCATTGCGATAGGTGTTCTGGGTCTGATTTATTTCGCCTACGCTATTTTTACCGGCGGCTCCTACGGCATGAACCGAAAAAAGGTGAAGGTGTACGAGGAGTTGTTGGAAAAATTGAAAGGCTAATTCTAAGCTGACATGAAAATTCCGCTTTCAAAATATGTACGCCATTTCACGGAAAACCGCCTGCTGAACAAGCTGGCGCACTTTGCCCGTCAAGCAGGTTTAAAAACCGTGTACAGTGTCTTGCTGCTTTTTTATGCCTTCAAAAGGAAGGATACGCCCGCCTGGGCAAAGCGAATCATTTTCGGTGTGCTCGGCTATTTCATTGCCCCGATTGATGCCATTCCTGATTTGTCACCCATTATTGGCTACACGGACGATGTGGGGATGCTGAGTTTTGGCTTGGTGATGATTGCCGCCTACATCAACGACGAGGTAAAAATCAAGGCGAGGAAAAAATTGAAGGAATGGTTTGGCGAGTACGATTTGCAGGATTTGGCGACGGTTGACAAGCAGTTGTAAAAAGTATCGCCAAACTCCAGTTTGGCGACACCTGTCCTAAAATTCAAAAGGCAAAAGTGATGCACTCACTTTTGCCTTTTGAATTTTACGACAGCGCCTGCGAACAACCTTTCCGAAAGTTTCAAACTTTCGGAAAGGTCGCTTTCCAGCTTACTTGCCATTCCCGTTTTGCCGTTCCAAACCTCTCGCCAGCAGCGAAACTTCATTGTTCAATACTTCAATAAATCCGCCGGTGATGGCATATTTAATTTTCCGTCCAGCCTCCGTGCCCGTTTCTAAGTTGCCGGTTTCTTCGTTGAAATATTGGTAGTCGCCGCCTGCCGTCACCAATTGCACCACGCCCTTTTCCAGCGATGAAACGATAGGCGCATGGCGGTTCAGCACCTGAAACTGACCTTCCGTGCCCGGTACTTTCACGGAGACGATTGCCCCCCGAAAGATTTCCCTGTCCGGCGTCAAAACGGTGATGTTCATTTTATGAAGATGATGTTCCATGATTGGTGATTGGTGATTGGTGAATGGTGATTAGTAATTGGCAGCCCAATCACTAATCACCATTCACCAATCACCAATTTTATTTCGCTTCGGCGAGCATTTTCTTGCCTGCCTCGATAACGTCGTCAATGCCACCTTTCAGCAGGAATGCCGCTTCCGGGTACTCATCCACTTCGCCATCCAGAATCATGTTGAAGCCACGAATCGTCTCCTCGATGGGCACGAGTACGCCCGGCGTACCGGTGAAAGCCTCCGCCACGTGGAACGGCTGCGAGAGGAAACGCTGCACCCGGCGAGCACGGCTCACCACCAATTTGTCCTCTTCCGAAAGCTCCTCCATGCCGAGGATGGCGATGATGTCGAGCAACTCATTGTAGCGTTGCAGGATGTTTTTCACCCGCTCGGCGCAGTTGTAATGCTCCTCGCCGATGATATGCTTGTCGAGGATGCGGCTGGTCGAATCGAGCGGGTTCACGGCAGGGTAGATGCCGAGGGCTGCGATTTTCCGGTCGAGCACCGTCGTGGCGTCGAGGTGGGCGAAAGTTGTTGCCGGAGCAGGGTCGGTCAAGTCGTCCGCAGGCACATAGACTGCCTGGACGGAGGTGATGGAACCCCGCTTCGTCGAGGTGATGCGCTCCTGCATCAGACCCATTTCCGTTGCCAGCGTTGGCTGGTAGCCCACGGCGGAAGGCATCCTTCCGAGCAGAGCCGACACTTCGGAACCTGCCTGCGTGAAGCGGAAAATGTTGTCAATGAAAAACAAAATGTCACGACCGCCAGTCGGGTCGTTCAGGTCGCCATCCCGATAGTATTCGGCGACGGTCAAGCCGGAAAGCGCCACCCTTGCACGTGCGCCGGGCGGTTCGTTCATCTGACCGAACACGAGGGTCGCCTGCGAAGTGGCGAGGGCGTCTTTATCTACTTTCGACAAATCCCAGCCACCCGCTTCCATGCTATGTTTGAAGGCTTCGCCGTAGCGAATCACGTTGGATTCAATCATCTCCCGCAGCAAGTCGTTGCCCTCACGGGTGCGCTCGCCGACGCCTGCGAACACCGAAATGCCTTCGTAAGCCTTGGCGATGTTGTTAATCAACTCCATGATAATCACCGTCTTGCCCACGCCTGCGCCGCCGAAGAGACCGATTTTCCCGCCCTTCATGTACGGCTCGATGAGGTCAATCACCTTGATGCCGGTGTACAGCACTTCCTTTTCCACCGACAATTCTTCATAGGTCGGCGGCTTGCGGTGGATGCCGTAAGATTTTTCCTTTGACACTGCGCCGATGCCGTCTATGGCTTCGCCCACCACGTTGAAAAGCCTGCCCTTGATGACTTCGCCGACCGGCATGGAGATGGTCGAGCCGGTGTCCACGACTTCCATGTTGCGCTGCAAGCCGTCCGTTCCATCCATGGCGATGGTGCGGCAACTGTCTTCGCCGAGGTGTTGCTGGACTTCGAGAATGAGCGTCTCGCCGTTGGGACGCTTGACTTCGAGAGCGTTCAGGATTTCGGGCAATCTGGAGCCTTCCTCCGCAAAACTCACGTCCACCACCGCTCCGATGATTTGTTTGATGCGACCTGTATTCTTCATGTTAATCTTTGATTTTGATTGATTTCTGGTGAGAATTGAAGGCAAAAAGATGCCTTTTTTTGAAAGGCGGCGCAAAGATACACGGGGAGGTTTCTTTTCCAAGTTGGGGAGAAAAAAGTCAGTGGGGGAGGCAGAGAGGAAGAGAAATTGTGGGGTTTAAAATGGAAAGTGGGCTGCTGGCTGGGTGCAGGAGAGAGAAAAGGCGTTGTCAAGCGGAAGGATGATGATGACGGCGGTAAAAGAAGAAAATTTACAAGGTTACCCTTAGCCTAGAAGCATTCTGTTTACTTTAGCGCCTGGAAGCAACATCTTTAATTTTTTCTTTTAAATTTTTACTGAACAGCTTTTGAGAAATCACACCTGGTAAGCTTATGAAAGGTCTTCCCAATGCTGCAAAGACTTCTTTAGAAAAAGCTCATGATGCAGCTTTACTTGCAGTTGAAATATACAATAAACCCGCTGTTAAATTCAAATCAGGTGGTTACATTTCATTGATGATTATCGCCTGGACAGCATTGTTCCATTCAATTTTCTTTAGACGAAAAATCAAACCCTTTTACAAAGGTGAGAATGGCAGGTATTTAAAAAGAGAAGGAGACTATTCTTATTGGAATCTTGGTGATTGCTTAAAACAGTTTTATCAAAGCGATACGGAAAACCCTATTCGGAAAAATTTAGAATTTTTTATTCCACTCAGAAATAAGATTGAACACAAATCTCTGCCGGAAATTGATAGCGATATTTTTGGAGAGTGTCAGGCAATGCTTTTAAATTTTGATGAATTAATTGGCTGTCAATTTGGCGAGAAATATTGCCTACGAGAAAGTTTGAGTTTTTCATTGCAATTATTTCCATCCAGCCAATCATTATCCCAAGCCGTGAAGCACAATCCAGCCACAAAACCAATTGTAGATTTTATCAACAGATATCGTTCATCTATTTCGACCGAAATTTTTGAGAGCAATCGCTATACTTTCAAAGCTTTTCTAATTCAGGTTGCAAATCACCGAAGTACAGAAGCCTTGCCAATTCAATTCGTCCATTATGATGGACTCACTCAAGAGCAAAAAGAAGAGTTTGGAAAATTTGTCGCAATGGTAAAGTTTAAGGAAGTTGGTGTGACAAATGCTGACAAATTTAAATCTGGAGATGTAGTCAAGTTAGTTCAAGAAGCATTGGGAAACCCCATGGTTGCTCGACAAAACAAACAGATAAACAAGTTTAATTCTGATACTCATACCCGTTGCTGGAAAAAATATGCAGCTCGACCGTCAAATAAATCTCAAGCGCCAGAACAAACCGATACAAGATATTGTGTGTATGATAAGGCACATAATGACTACCTTTATACAAAAGCATGGATAGATTTATTGATTGTAAAAATGAAAGTTGATGAAGAATATAGCTCGCTTTACCAGAAATGAAACTGCATTCGCTGGACTTGCTCCTGTTGTGTGCATATCTTCCAAAACCTTGTCTACTCCCTTTCATTTTGAACTACCCTCTCCAAATCAAGCCACAACTCCTTCCTCCCGCTCCGACTTTTCCCATTCTTCGGCAATAAATTGCGCCATCATCAGTAAAACTTGGGGCGGCAATTCCGGCGAATAGCCTGGCAACATTGCGCTCAGGAGTTCTTTCAATCCCCACTCGGGATGTTCCTTGCGGAGTTGATGCATATCTATGCGGGTAACGGTGCGCAGCCCTTTCAGATATTTTTCTCGAAAATAGGACTGTTGTCGGTTCGCATGAGTTTGTTCGAGCGCTTCCGGCGACATGGGCTTGGCTCCAAAAAATGCCAATTTTTCCTCCCAAGAAATGGCTGCAAGACTGGCTTCTTTCTTCATGATTAAAAAATTTGCTTTTCAAAAGTAAGTAGTTTCAGGCTCAAAATGAAAGCGTCGTAAATTTTTCCCGGTTGGTAGGCTTCAGTCAATTCGTTTTCATCTTCCAGCAGCAAAACTCCACGGACTTCAAACTCCTCCGCTATTTCTTCGTGTTTTTGTTGAAAAATGCGATTGTAAAGAAATTTGTGTTTCCGGCTCAACGGCTCTATCCAAACTTTTCTTCCGGGGTAACGACTTAGAAAAAGATGAACGGCATTGGCAACTGTTTGTAGCACTTTGCGCATATCGCCGTTGTCTGAAACAACATCGTCTGTCCAATATTTGCCTTTGACGTCTCCAAATGCAAGGTTCCAGCGCCCTTTGCGATAGAACCTGAATTCAATTGCTTTTAGAATAACGCCTTGCCTTCCGATACTTTCAAAACGAAAGTCTGTTAGTTCATAATTGAAGGAAAGGTCGTAAGCTTCTCGCTTTTTCATAGTTGGCGGTTTCGTGGGCGAAAGATGAAGCATTTGGGCGGCATTTTTTTGTTTCCTTACTAAACACTCGATAGACAGGTCTTCCAAAATCTCATCTTATCCCATTCATTTCAAGCTACACTATCGCAACTTGCCTATATTCGTCGCCTAATTTTTAACCTTCCAATTCAAATGAGAAAACGTTGGACACTCCTCCCCGCCGACGAAAATGAAGTGCGGCATCTGCAAGAAGCCCTTCATATTCATCCCGTCTTCTGCCGCTTGCTGGCGCAAAGAGGCATCAAAACTTTCGAGCAAGCCCATCATTTTTTCCGTCCCGAATGGTCGCACCTGCATGACCCGTTCCTGATGAAAGACATGGACGCCGCCGTCCGCCGCCTCGAACAAGCCCTCGCCAACGGCGAGCGGATTTTGCTCTACGGCGACTACGACGTGGATGGCACGACCTCGGTGGCGTTGATGTATTCCTTTCTCGAAAAGCATTCAAAATCAATTGATTACTACATCCCCGACCGATACAAAGAAGGCTACGGCGTGAGCATGGAAGGTGTCGAATACGCTCGGCAGACCGGTGCAAAACTCATCGTGGCAATGGACTGCGGCATCGGCGCAAAGGCGCAGGTGGAATTGGCGAAGTCGCACGGGATTGACTTCATCATTTGCGACCACCATTTGCCGCATGGCGAACTGCCCGCCGCCGTCGCCGTGCTCGACCCGAAGCGGTTGGATTGCGGCTACC
>CAZHLB010000431.1:0-6027 GCA_964533005.1 uncultured Saprospiraceae bacterium | reverse complement strand
AAAGACGGGTGAGCGGTTCATTCGGAAGGTACTTTTGGTGAAGTGATTGGTCGAAAGCTGACAGGTGGAAAACGGATGATTTTGATGGAAAAAATTTCTTTCAGAAATTTTTTCCATCAAAATCATCCGTTTTCCACCTGTCAGCTTTGGGCTTGGCTTTTACTTCCGGAAGAACCTTAAAAATTTCCCCTTAAATTATTGACGTTCAGCGACTTCCTTCCCACATTTGCCTCTCTCCAATTCATTTTACACAGCACCAAATGGACAAGCAACAATTTCTCGCACAACTAAAAAATCTCATCGCCGATGCAGACGTGGATAAGGCTTTGGAATTGCTGGACACTTACCTGGAGCAAGACCCCAAGTTCAAGCGCCTGCACAACGAGGTGGTGCAGATTTCCTCCATTTTCAACAAAGCAAAACGGGACGAGGCGAGGGGCTTGGTCAGTTTTGAAAACGCCAAACTGAGCTACAATCAGGTCAACAACCAGTTGCTCAACCTACTCGAACACATCGAAACGGATAACCTGAACCCCGAAGGTTTGACCCCGGCAGCGACCGTCGGCGGCTCGAAGCATGCTTTCAAATGGTGGTTGATTGGCGGCATTCCGGTGCTGGCGCTGGCGGTTTTTTTGGTGGTGAAATTGACTTCCAACTCAAGCAGCAGCACGGGTGACGAGGACACTTCATTGGATTCCACAGCGGTTTGCCCAGTTTTTAAGCCTACTTCCAAACTGAACGTGATGGTTTTGCCGTACGTCAACGTGTCGGGCAGCAACGACCAGCCTGAGCAGGTAATTGCGGAAAAATTGAACGATTTGATTGACCAAAACCCACAGATTCAGGCAGTTGTGAGGGTCGCCTCGAAGCAACAGCAAGAGCAGGTGCTGAGTTATTCGGAGGCAGATTCGGTGGCGAAATATTGCCAGGCGCACTTGATTGTTTGGGGCAGGTTTGAACGCAGCAATGAGGGCAATATCATCAGCACCCGCTTCCGGTTTCGGGGAGAAAAGGGGGCGCTGGAATTCAAAAAAATAAGATGGCAGGGCGAGCGGCAAGTGGACAGCTTGAGAACCTTGTCGAGCATCATCAGCGAAGGCACTTTGACCGCCGACATCGAGGAGGTCATCGCATTTTTCTTCGGTGTCACGCTCAGTCAAACGGCTCCCGCAGAAGAAGCAATTGCCTCGCTGGAAAAATTGCAGCCGCAAGACTCCATCACGCACCTGCTTCGGAACATGATTCTGGCTGATAAATACCTCGAAACAGAGCAAAAAGGCAAAGCCCTCGCCACCCTCGATTCCCTGCTGAAATTGCATCCCAACTACTGGCTCGCCCGCAACAACAGGGGCATGTTGCTACTGGAGCAAGGCGACTACATGGGCGCAATCGAAGATTTCAACAACGCCATCCAAAACAACAAAAAGGAAGACGCCGACCTGCACGTCGCCAAAGCGAGGGCGCTTCAAAAAAGCGAGCAATTGGTGGAAGCCAAAAAGGAATACGAGAAAGCCATCGAGATTGACACGACGAAGAGAAAGGATGTCGAGCGCCCGCTCCAGCAAACCAAAAAGGCAATCGAACTAAACCAAACCAAGCTCCGCCAAGCGCCGAAAGAGACCAAAGCAGCTCCTGCCAAGCAGGAACTCATTGAAAAAATAGACGCCAACGTGAAGCTGGGAACGGTGGAAAACAAGAAAGAAGCACGGCGGCTTGTCGCCAAAGGCATCGAGCAATACCCGACCGAGGCGAGTTTTTACGTGGCGGATATCCTAGTGCTTTGGCAGCAAAACAAGAAGAAAGAGGCATGGGCGAAGTACAATGAAGCTTTGAAAAAAGGAGTGAACCGGGAGGAATTGAATGCTTTGCTGAAAGCTAAAAACGTGAAAATGGAACGGTTGAAGCAGGTGGAGAAGTAGCTGGCTGAAGCAGGCGAGAAAATGAAAAAGGGTTGATGCGGCTTTTCGCTTCAACCCTTTTTCATTTTTACTCGCCTGCCTTTGATGGCTTTACCGCCGCAAGAATTTCAAGGTTTCCGCCCTTGCGCCTGCGATGGCTTTCAGAAAATAAGCGCCGGGTGGGAGGTCGGAGAGGTCGAGTTGTAACTCAGACTCCGGCTCGGCGGTAATGGATTTTATTCGCTGACCAGCGAGGGTGAAGATTTCGAGGTGGAGGGTTTCTTCGAGGTATTCATCAGGCAGGAGAAGTGTGAGGTCGTTGGCGGTGAGGGGGTTGGGGTGGAGGGAGATTTGGTTTTCGGGGTGGAAATTGATGGAGATGATGGGACTGTATTCGTAGTTGCCGTCGAAGTCTACTTGTTTGAGGCGGTAGTAATTAACTGTATGGTTAGGATTTTTATCAACGTAGTGATATTGAGAAGTTTGTAAAGAGGTGCCTTTTCCAAAAATCTTCTCAATAGCAAAAAATTCCAACCCATTTGAACTTCGTTCCACGGAGAAGAAATCATTATTTATTTCCAATTCAGTTTCCCAGGTTAGTATTACTGCCTCATTAATTGCAACTGCAATAAATTTGGTTAATACAATTGGTAATGCACTACCGGTGAATAAACTTGGAACATCTTCTGGATAGTCAGGCGCAATATTGTCATTAGATTGGTCTCCTGTTGTTCCTTGAGTTAGCCAATTTGCAGTAATCCTTATCATAGCTCTGCAATCATCAAGATTGGTATTGCAAACAGTCGAACCTGTATAAACCATGATATCCTCATCTTGGGTAAATAATACAATGTAATCACTATTCAAAGTCCCACAATTAACTCCAGGCATGGTCAATCCAGATTCGTTGGCGATTCCTGCTAAGCAGGTTGAGCCGGAGGTGGCACTAATTGCTTCATCACTGCCTGAGACATTAAAAGCAGAAGACCTTGAAACAGTGCCTATTGTCGCTGAGACGGAGGCAGTACTGTTAGTATGAGTAACTGTGACTACCGTACCGGCAGAAATGATTGATCCTGGAGATGTCCATGATATTGTTCCTTCGTCATCGTCAAAAATGATGGAAGATGAGGCAGGGATACTTACCAAGCACACAAAGGCAAAACCGTCCACTGCGCCAGGAAAATCTCCACTATCATCAGCGCTAAAAGCAACGAACATTATGTCACCAGCATTAAGCGCAAGTAGCCTGAAAGGCGAAAAAGAAAAGCAGACAACAAGGAGGATGAGCCATTTCATAGGGAACAAGTTTATTGTCAAAGCTAACATTATTGATTAGGTAGCTTCTAAGTTTTTGTAAATCCTTCACCTCAACACCTCCCTCGCAATCACCACCTTCTGAATCTCCGAAGTCCCCTCCCCTATCGTGCAAAGCTTCGCATCCCGGTAAAATTTCTCCACCGGAAAATCCTTCGTGTAGCCGTAGCCGCCAAAAATCTGCACCGCATCGTCGGCGACCCGCACCGCCGTTTCGCTGGCGTAGTATTTCGCCATGGCGGAGACTTTGGTGGAGTTTTTCCCTTTGTCTTTCAAGACGCCAGCCTCACGAGTAAGTAACTCCGCAGCCTGAATTTTGGTCGCCATGTCTGCCAGTTTGAAGCTAATCGCCTGAAAATCAGCGATAGGTTTGCCGAATTGGTGGCGTTCTTTGGCATATTGCACGGCGGCTTCGTAAGCTCCTTTGGCAATGCCGACACTCAGGGCGGCGATGGAAATCCTGCCGCCGTCCAGCACTTTCAGTGCTTGCACGAAGCCGTCGCCTTCCTTTCCCAAGACCTGGCTTTTGTGAACCCGGCAGTTGTCGAAGACCATTTCGGAGGTTTCGCTGGCTCTCATGCCCAGCTTGTTTTCTTTTTTGCCGCCGGAAAATCCAGGTGTGCCACGTTCGACGATGAAGGCAGTCGTGCCGTGATTGTCGAGCGGCTGCCCGGTGCGGGCAATCACGACGGCGACATGCCCGGATTTGCCGTGGGTGATGAAATTTTTTGTGCCGTTCAGGATGAAGTAGTCACCGTCTTTTTCCGCCACGCATTGCATCCTGCCTGCGTCGCTGCCGGTGTTTGGCTCGGTCAAGCCCCAGGCGCCTATCCATTGCCCGGTGGCTAATTTTGGCAGGTATTCCTGCTTTTGTTCTTCGTTGCCAAACAGCAAAATGTGGTTGGTGCACAACGAGTTGTGAGCGGCGACGGACAAGCCGATTGAGCCGCAAACCTTTGAAATCTCGTCGAGGATGGTAATGTATTCCTGGTAGCCAAAACCTGCCCCACCATACTCAGCAGGCACGATTGCACCCAAAAAACCATACTCACCCATCCGGTGAAACAAGTCCATCGGGAAGTGTTGGGACTCGTCCCATTCCATGATATGTGGGCGGATGAAGGTTTCGGCGAAGTCCCTTGCGCTTTCTTTGACCAATTGCAGGTTGTCGAGCATGTCGAGTTCAAACATCGTTCAGTAATTTTTGCGAAAAGTAATTCAAAAGGAAAAAGTCAAAAGGCAAAAGTCAAAAGTGAAGTAAAAAGTGAGGAAGGCAAAAGTGGAATAGCTCCTCACTTTTGCCTTCCTCACTTTTTACTTCACTTTTGACTTTTGGATTATGGTTTGTCGAAGCGAAGTGCCTTGCGCATTTTGTCGTGAATGGCGGTGTTCTCGTAAATCCCCCGGAACAACTCAGCGCCTGGCCCGTAGGCAAAAACCGGAACCATCGCCGCAGTGTGCCCATTGGTGGTGAATTTCAAGTTCAGCTTTTTTTGCGCCGAGCCAGGGTTGATTGCCAACCCGCCCGTTTCGTGGTCGGCGGTAACAACGACCAATGTCTCACCATCCTGCCTTGCAAAATCAAGCACCAAACGGACGGCTTGGTCGAAGTCAACCATCTCATCCAGCATCGGTTCGCCTTGATTAGCGTGGCACGACCAGTCTATTTGGGAACCTTCAATCATCAGGAAAAAACCTTTTTCGCTCCTGTTTTTCAAAAAGCCCAAGCCTTTTTTCGTGGCGTAAGGCAAGTAATCCCTTCCTTGAAAAGCGGAGACAGGCTGGTTATCGGCAGTCAGGTAGAAAAAATTCCGGTCGCCTGTGACTGCCTGGGTCATTTCCTTTTCAAAATAATGGTCAACCTGGTAGCCCTTCACTTTCATTTCCACGATGAGGTTGCGGTTGTCACTCTCCCGCCGGTCGAAGTATTGCTTGCCGCCGCCCACCAAAAAATCAATGTCTGAATTGACCAGGTCAGCAGCAATTTTTTCATTGAAATTTCTGGAAGGCTGGTGGGCATAAAAAGCGCCAGGCGTCGCATGGACAATCGAGCAGGTGACAATGATGCCAGTCGCCAAGCCCTTTCCTTCAGCCTCTTCTAAGATAGAAGTGCAAGGGATGGTGTCAACATCCACCCCAACGGCGAGGTTGTAGGTTTTTTTTCCGCAAGCCATTGCCGTGGCGCTGGCGGCGGAGTCGGTGACGAGGTTATCCGAAGAATAGGTCTTTTGAAACCCGATGATAGGAAACATTTCGAAGCTGGTAGGCTTGCCCTGGTTGAGCACGGCAGCGGAAATCTGGGAAAGCCCCATCCCGTCACCTATCAAAAAGATAATATTTTTGGGAAAGGATGAAGTGATTTCAACAGGAGTTCTCTTTATTTGCCCATCGGAAAAAGCAGTCGCTACGAAGATGCTGACACTGAGGATTAGTTCTTTCACTCTTTGAATTTTGAGGCGGAAAAATAAAACTGCCCAGCGCAACTTTCAGTAAATCAGCCGTCAAAAACGGGTGGTTAACTAAAATGAAATTTTGTTTGAAAAAAATTGACAAAATCTTGGCGCATTAAAATGAACAAACTTAACTTAGCGCCAGATTTAGCGGACGAGCTAAAAACGAAACTGAAAATTGACAATCAGATTCTCAAAAATGCCGCTCCAAAAGCAGCAGAGAATTCTAAAAATATCGCAGTTCCCACTGCAAAAGATTTGGTTTTTTGGGGTTAAATAAGCTGGCTTCCTGTATTGGAAGTCGGCTTTTTTTTTGCCCTCAACTCAAGTAACCGCCTCACTTTCCAGCCGACTCCGCTCTG
>CAZHLB010000430.1:0-6041 GCA_964533005.1 uncultured Saprospiraceae bacterium | reverse complement strand
AGGTTCTCTTCGAGAATGACAAGGCGACTTGCAGACTTGCAGACAGTTGTTTCACGCAGACGCTACATGAGCCAAAATTACTTCTTGCTTCTCACCTATTATCTGCCTTCAACATCGGTATCGAGTATGTCCGCCCGTCCTTCAAAACCAGCGTGGCTGCGTACATTCCGAGCCGTTTGTCGCTGCCGTTGAACTCGAATTGGAACAACTCGTCCTTCTTGATTTCGCCTTCGTAAATCGTTTCCACCAGCCTGCCGAAGCTGTCATAAATCGCCAGCTTGCCCTCCGTGTCGAAGGGTAGGCTAATATTCACGACAGCATATTCGGCAAATGGATTTGGGTAATTATACAAGGTGATGTTCGCTTCCTCGAATTTATAGCCAATAAGTGCGCTGACAATATTGACCTGGATGGAAACGGTCTTCCGGCAATTATTCACCAAATCTTCCACCGTGAAATACAACGTATGCGTGCCCACGCCGACCGTCGGCTCGAAGGTGTTCACGCCAGGATTGTACGTGCCTGCCGGGTTGGTCAGGTTTGCATCCAGGAACCAGGTTGTGCCGATGGCGAAGGGGCTGTTCGAGCCGATTTCCAGCGCATTCAGGATGAAGCCGCCTGCCATTCCTGAAATCGGGCGAGCCCGGACGGCGACGTTGTTGAACGGGACACCGTTGAACGAATCGTAGAAATCCTCGATGAAGCCGTTGTTGTTGAAAGAACCCGAATTAGCGTTTGTGCCGGCATAAGTGGAAGTCAACAAGCCCTGGTTGTTGAAAGCTCCGTTGTTGATTATCAATCCATTGAGATTGATAACTGCGCAAGGGCGATTTGTAAGGCTGCCGTTTGCATTATTGGTCAGAGACTTTTGATTGTCACCCTGCAAATTGATGATTCCACTGTTTACAAAAGTCAGGCTGTTCGAGATGGCGGGCCAACTGGAAGGCAGGTTTTGCTGGACGGTTATGACGCCGGTGGCGAAATTTTCAAAATGCGACAAAGGAGCAAGCCCCTCTGCCCCGCAATTTGAAATGTTGATTGCACCGTAATTCTTTACGTTGCTCCAGCTTAACAGCCCGTAAGAAATAGGAACCTGGTCAATGTCGAGAATTCCGGTGGATAGGTTTTCAAACGTCCCGACCGCTGCAAGCCCAATATTGTTCGTGTTGCTGATTTGGAGAAGCCCCGCATTGAGGAGCGGCGTTTGGTATGTTGCCAGCCCGATGTCGCCTGTCTGGTCAATGATGATTTGCCCGGTGGCTTCGTTCAGGAAAGGTTTGCCCGTGAACGAGTTGTGCTCGATTCCCCGCCCCGCTGCATTTTCCGCTTTAAAAATGCCTTTGTTGGTGAAACCGCCCCAGTTGATAAGCCCGTAGCTCATGCCCCTCACCCAGACGTTGCCGGTGGGCGTGTTCGTAAAATGCCCGTCCGAAATAATCATGGCATGATGCGTCGTGGGCGTGTAGAACTGGACTTCCAAGCTGCCGCTGTTGGTAAACTGGGCGCTGGAAGATAAGGCGTCGGCAAAGGCATTTTCAATTTTAATGCTGCCGGTGTTGTTGAAAGTACCGTTGTACAGCAGCATGTTGGCGAGGTAGAGCCACATATTGCCGGAGTTCGTGCAGGTAGCGTTTTCGGCAAAAAAGGCGGGCGAAGCATTGTGCAAGCTAAATCCGCCGCTATTCGTGAACGTAGAATTGGTCAGCGAAATCCTGCCGGCGCCTATCCCGCCGAGGTTGGTCACGGTCGAGTTATTCGCAGCAACGATAGCGCCTGCCCCGTCGCCGACGATTTGAAACCCGGCGCCCGGGTTGTTTTTCAAGGTGCTTTGCAACAAGCTGCACCGGGCGACTGCCTGCAAAGAGACCATGCCCGAATTGTTGAAATAAGCGCCTGCCGTCATTAAAATCAAAGCCCCTGAGCCGAGCGGGCTACAAGCCAAGCCGTCGAGTGTGCCGCCTGCGAGGTTGTTGAAAGTGCCGCCTTCCACGTTCATGTTGCCCGCCCCGACAATTCTGCACGCCAAAGTAAAAACGCCGCTGTTGTCGACCGTGCCGTTCAAACTCACGTCCTGGGCTGAAAAGCTCCCGCCTGCGTTCACCTTCAATTTCCCGCCGGTTCGGATGCTGGCATTGGTGGGTAAGCCGGAGACACTGCTCACGCTCAACGCTCCCCCACTGGCAATCGTCAAAAGAGCGCCATTGTCCAATCTCAGTTTCAAAATACCGAGAGCAGCGTTGTTGACGACCGGCGGAGTGCCGCTTGCGTTGGCGACATTTTGAACGATGGCAGTGTTGAAGCCCGTAGGCAAGCCTGCCGGAAACCAATTATACGGCGAGCTCCAATCGCTGCTTGCGCAACCCGTCCAGACGTAAGCGTCCTCCGTAATTGGCACGTTGCCACTCGCCACCGTGAAAGCGCCAACGACTGCGCCGTCGTTTACGCCCACCGAACTGACGTTGGGGGAGGTGGACTTGATGATGCCTTTGTTGGTGAAAGTGGCGTAGTTGATGACGGCGGCGTTGGTTCCAATCACTGCGCAAGGCTTGTTCGTGAACTTTGACCCCCCGACGTTGAAAATCCCCGCCCAGGCAGGCACGTTCAGCATGATTTTTCCAAAGTTGTCGAACGTCGAGCCGCCGCTGATTTCGATGCCTTTCGACCCGGCATTTTGGATGGTCAGCTCGCCGGAATTTTTGAACGTGCCGGGGTCAATGTAAATGCCTTGGTTCAGGAAAGACGTGCCGGTGATGGACAGAGCGCCGTTGGCGTTGTTGTTGAACGTGCCAAAAAGCAGGTAAATCCCGTTCAGCCCGTTGTCAATGTTGAGGATGCCGTTGTTGTTGAAAGTGCTTTTGGCGAAGATGGCGTTCACGCCGGTTTTGGTGATGGTCAGCATGCCGTTCACGCCATTCGTAATCGTCCCGGTTTGCTGCGAAATGCCATCGTTGTTGGCATCGTCGAGGTTGAAGATGCCATTGTTTTGCACCGTTCCCGAAGACGTCATGCCATAATTCAGGCTGCTCCCCGTGACGTTCGTAGTCCCGTTTGCATTGTTCGTGAAAGAAGCCCCTGCGCTGACGGCGATGCCCGTGTGACCGCCGTTGATGCTGATGTTTCCGCCGTTGGTGAGCGTGCCGCCGATGGCAAGTCCTTCGCCCCAAAAGTTTTGGATGGTCAGCCCGCCGCCCTGGTTGATTTGCACCTGCGAAGTTGCGTGCGTTTTCATGCCGGGACCTCCGGGATTTTCAATCGTCAGGCTGCCGCCGTTGGCGATAGTCAATTTGCCACCAGCGTAAATCTGCACGAACTTCGATTGGTTGCCGGAAGTGGAAATGCGAGGACAGGTGGAGCAGGTGTTAATCGTCACGGTTTTCGTGGCGTTGGGAACGCCACCTGTCCAGTTGCCGGAAGTGTTCCAGTTGGTGGTGCCAGCGCCGCCCGTCCAGATGGACTGAGCGAGTAAATTCAAAGTAGAAACCGCCAAAAAGAAGGCGGCGAGGATGGAAAAGAAAGTAGTTCTTTTCATGGAAGGGGAGTTTTGCGGAGGCGCTTTTGAAAATCATCTGGTTTTGGAAAAGCGCTTGTCCATAGTTTTGGAAAGAATTCAAAACTCTTCACCAATGCGATGAAGTGGAAGCATTTGAAATTGGGAAATTGGGAAATTCAATTTCCCAATTTCCAATTTCCAAAAGAAAAACAGCGGGGCGCTCATTCGCCCCCGCAAAATTCAACTGGTCTTATTCGTTAGCGTTGTCCGCTTTCACCAAGCGGATGGGATACGTCCGCCCATCCTTCAAAATCAGGTTGGCAGTGTAAAGCCCGACCCGCTTGTCCGCTCCGTTGAACTCGAATTGGTACAGCTCGTCCTTCCCGATTTCGCCTTCGTACAAAACCTCCACCAGCCTGCCTTGCGAGTCAAAAATCGCCAGCTTCCCTTCCGTGTCGAAAGGCAGGCTGACGTTGACAGCGGTGATTTGGCTGAACGGATTTGGGTAATTGTACAAGGTGATGTGCTGCTCCTCGAACTTGTAGCCGATGAGTGCGCTGATAATATTGACCTGGATGGACACGGTTTTCCGGCAATTATGCACCAGGTCTTCCGTCATAAAATACAGCGTATGCGTGCCCACGCCAACGGTCGGTTGGAAGGTGTTCACGCCAGGATTGTACGTGCCTGCCGGGTTGGTCAGGTTTGCATCCAGGAACCAGGTCGTGCCGATGGCGAAGGGGCTGTTGAAGCCGATTTCCAGCGCATTCAGGATGAAACCGCCCGCCATTCCTGAAATCGGGCGAGCCCGCACGGCGACGTTGTTGAACGAGACGCCGTTGAACGAGTCATTGAAATCCTCGATAAAGCCGTTGTTGTTGAAAGTGCCGGTGTTCAGGCTCGGAGAGGGAGAAAATATTTTCAACAAGCCATTGTTTTGAAAAGTGGACGTGTTTACGAGCGCCTGTACGAGCACCAATTCAATGTACACCGTACCGCAGGATTGGTTGGTGAACGTGCCGCCGGTGTTGAGGATGGCCTGTTGTGAGGCGCAGCAGATGTAAAAAAAGGCAGAATTGGTAACCGTGCCGAAATTCTGAAGCCCGACGTCCATTTGCCCGTCGCCGAAAATTTCAAGGCTGCCCGTATTGGTCAGCGAAGTGCCGCTCTCCAGTTCCATGCCTTTTTGAATGTTGGCAATTTGAACGCTGCCGCCGTTTGTGAAGGAGGCAGCGCCCTGGTCGTCCAAATTGATGAACCCAAGATTGACGGTTTGGTGAGCGGGGCTGAGGTTGACGATGAGCGTGCCGGTATTGGTCAGTTGCTTGAAATTGACAATGCCCGCCCCGTAGCAACCCACGGCGGTGATGTTGCCGGAGGAGCTAAAAACATCTTTGTTTCGGATGCCTTCCGGGCTATCCTCGGCGTGAATGCTGCCCTGATTGGTGAAGGAGGCGTAATTGGCAAGCCCAGCTATTCCGGCGTTTTTCACCGAAATATTGCCGGTCGGCAGGTTGGTGAAATTGCCATAGTTGGGCAAGCCTTCCGCCGTGGTATTTTCAGTTGAAATATGCCCGGCGTTTTGACAAGTCCCGGCGAAAACGTGGAAGCCAGCACCAATGGCGTCATGCACCGTGACATTGCCGAAGACTGTATTTTCAAAAAATACGCTGGTGGCGATGCCTTGTCCCGTTGCCGTGAGCTGCCCGTTGTTGGTGAAGTTGCCGCCGTTGACCATGCTCTCCGAAACGGTGTTTTGAATCGAAATCTGCCCCGTCGTCTGGTTCACGAAATTGCCTTGGTTGTTTTCGATTCCCCTGCCGGCATTCGTCGTGTTGATGTCCAGGATGCCGCCGTTGCTGAAGGTGCTGAAATTGACAACCCCGTAGTTCACGTGGTCGAGCACGGTCAAGCTGCCTGCGCTCGTGCTGAAAGTCCCCTGGTTGCGGATGCCCATGAACGTCCCTGACTGTTGCACGCTGAGGTTGCCGCTGCTGTTGAAAGTGCCAAAATTGGCGATGCCGTCGCCGGTCGGCGAGGCGATGCTGATGTTGCCGGAGTTGGTGAACGTGCCGCCGTACAGAACAATGTTGGTGAAAGAAAGCCCGATACCTCCCGTGTTGGTGAAGGTCGAAGCTTCGCAGCGAATGCCTTCGGGCGACTGGCGATAGATGGCAATCGAGCCGTTGTTGGTCACGGTGGAGGCGTTCAGGTTCGAAATTCTCCCGCCGCTCGGCATCCCAATCGAGCCGGAGGCATTGTTTTTTAAGGTGCTTTGAAAAACAATGAAGCCGCCGAAGCCGCCGATGGTGACCGAGCCGCTATTGTTAAAAGTCGCTCCGCCATTCAGGTTTGCATTCACGCCCGCTCCCTGTTGCCCGGTGGCGGCGGAGAAATTGCTTCCCGCCAGGTTGTTGAAAGTCCCGCCGTTCATGCCGAAACTGCCGACGCTGTGAAATGGGGCAGGTAGGTTAAAACTGCCGCTATTTTGAATCACGCCGCCCAAAATGCTGACGCTGCTGCTGCTGAACGACCCGCCTGCCTGAACGGT
>CAZHLB010000429.1:0-6052 GCA_964533005.1 uncultured Saprospiraceae bacterium | reverse complement strand
GGTACAAAACCGACATCATCCGGCGGTTTTATGTGTACCATGCCATCAGCACGGCACTCCAATTGGAAACATTGGCAACAAAAGCATCCCAGCCGGAAAAGATAAAAAGAAAAAGACCCGTGACTATAGCAGCGTCGAACCTGTCGTCACATTGGTTTGGATGGTGAACGATACGTTTGGGTCAAGCGAAGATTCGATGTGTTATTCTCTTTCGCCTGAAGCGGTTTGTGAATTTGTGATGAGAAATGATTTGTGGCAAAATCCAAACCTGGCGACCCTTGTTTTTGAGAGGGAGAAAGTCTTAGCTTTGCTGAAAAACGATAATAAATCGCTGGATTTTTTGAGCAAAAACAGGCTCATTTTCCTTTTTCAGCCGAACATCGTAAAAAACAAAAAAGACTCGAAATATTTCCGGTGGTTCGACTTTGCTGAAAAAACTCGAAAGAAGAACAATAGCAAAGCGGATTTCCTGGAATATGAAACAGATAAAATCATGGGACGCATAGTTGAACGCATCAACAACCAAGTGCTCGAAGAAGCTGATTTCGAGTACATTACTGATTGGGATGAATTCCACAAAGAAGTAAAACTGTGGGAAGCAGGCATTCGTAGAGAAGCGCAAGAGGAAGCCATTTCACTCGGCGAGCAAAAAGGCATCAAAATCGGCGAAGCAAAAGCCAGAGCCGAGGAGAAAAAAAAGCGGCATGAGGAAAAATTGGATATCGCTCGCTTCCTGCTCAAAGAAGGCTTTCCCATCGAAAAAATCATGGCAGCCACGAAACTGTCCAGGGAAGAAATTGAAAAACTGAAACACTCCAAACGGCTCAAATGAGTCGTTTTTTTTCACCAACATTTGAACATCCACTTCTCCCGCCATGCCTTCATTTATCAAATTCCTCCTCCTCGCAGCCCTCGCCTGCGGCATTTTTTTCCTCCTGCCCAACCTTTTCCAAACCCAATCCACCGGCGCAACCGGCGCCCTTCCGCAAAAAATAGACTTCAACTTTCACGTCAAACCCATCCTCGCCGACCGCTGCTTCAAATGCCATGGGCCCGATAAAAACAAGCGCAAGCAAGACCTCCGCCTCGACACGGAAGAAGGGCTGTTCAAAGCCTTGAAAGAAGACCCTTCCAAGCACGTCATCGTACCGGGAAAGCCTGCGGAAAGCGAGATGTACCTGCGCATTTCCAGCCACGACACCAGTTATCAAATGCCCCCGCCGGAAAGCAACCTGTCCCTGACCGAACATGAAATCGCCATTTTGAAGCGGTGGATTGAGCAAGGCGCCGAATACAAAAGGCACTGGGCTTTCATCAAGCCGCAAAAAGCGCCGCTGCCCGAAGTGAGCCGGAAAAACTGGGTCAAAAATGAAATTGACCATTTCATTTTGGAAAAACTCGACGCCGCCAACTTGCCGCCCAACGAAGAAGCTGACAAAGAGCGCCTGCTCCGCCGCCTGAGTTTCGACCTGACTGGCTTGCCGCCTTCGCTCGAATTGACCGACCGATTTCTGGCGGACAACTCGCCAAATGCCTACGAAAAGTTGGTGGACGAACTGCTGGCAATGCCTGCCTACGGTGAAAAAATGGCAAGCCACTGGCTCGACATTGCCCGGTACGCCGACTCTCATGGTTATCAAGATGACAGCTATCGAAGCGCCTGGGCTTGGCGGGATTGGGTGATTCACGCTTTCAACAAAAACCTGCCTTACGACCAGTTCGTCACCTGGCAATTGGCGGGCGACCTTTTGCCGCAGGCAAACAAAGAGCAAATTCTTGCCACCGCTTTCCTTCGCCACCATAAAATCACGCAGGAAGGTGGGGTGATTGAAGAAGAATACCGCATCGAATACGCCGCCGACAAGACCAATATGTACGGCAAAGCGATGCTCGGCTTGACCCTCGAATGCGCCCGTTGCCACGACCACAAGTACGACCCGGTGAGCCAGCAGGATTACTATTCGACCTTCGCTTTTTTCAATCAATCCAGCGAAAAAGGTTACTACGGCGACGTGAGCGCTGGTTCGATTGCCGAGCCGCCGGTGCTGATTCCAAGCAAAGAAGACTTGGCGGGCATCCTGAAATTTATCAACCAAACAAGCTCAGATTCAATGGTTTGTCAGGTGATGAGCGAGGCGGAAAAGCCAAGAGCTACTTTCGTTTTGAAGCGTGGGCAATATGATTTGCCAACCGATTCGGTTGGTTTTGGAACGCCTGCCGCTGTTTTTGCCTACCCTGCCAATTTGCCAAAAAACCGGCTGGGCTTGGCTCGCTGGACGTTCGACCCGGAAAATCCGCTGGTGGCGAGGGTGGCAGTGAACCGCATCTGGCAGGAAATCTTCGGCGCAGGCTTTGTCAAAACCTCTGACAATTTTGGCAACCAAGGCGAACTCCCCTCGCACCCAGAACTGCTCGACTGGCTGGCAGTTGACTTCCAGGAACATAGCTGGGACATGAAGTATCTGGTAAAAAAAATCGTCACCTCCGCCACCTACCGGCAATCGGCGACAGCCTCGAAAAAGAAAATCGAAGCCGACCCTGAAAACCGCTTGCTTTCCAGAGCGCCTCGATTCCGCCTGTCGCCGGAAATGATTCGGGACACCTGGCTGGCGACGAGTGGCATGCTGTATCCTGGCATCGGCGGCGCCAGTGTGAAACCTTACCAACCTGCCGGTCTTTGGGAAGACACCAACGCCGGCGAGGGTCGTGGCTCGCTCACGAAATACGTGCAGGACACCAGTTACAAACTCTACCGCCGCAGCCTCTACACGTTTTACAAACGCACGATGCCACACCCGTTCATGACCACTTTCGATGCGCCAATTCGAGACAACTGCACCGTCAAACGGCAGCGCACGAACACGCCTTTGCAGGCGCTGAACCTGATGAACGACCCGCAAATGCTCGAAGCCTCCAGGGTTTTGGCGGAAAAACTGCTGAAAAACAAGGACTTGGATTTGGATGAAAAAATTGAAAAGGCCTTCCAGCGCATCGTTTGCCGCCAGCCATCGGGCGAGGAAATGGCGGTTTTGAAAAGTCATTTTGAAAAGAGGAAGGCAACAGCGAGCAAAAACAAGGCGAAGGACGCAGGGCTTGTTGCGACTGGAAATTCTAAGTCCAACTTAGTGTCTGCGGAACTTATGGCTTTGACTGAGGTGGCGCAGTTGATTTTTAATATGGATGAGGCTATAAGTAAATAAAAAGCTGACTCATGTTTTGCATGAACCGATCGTAGCATGGGGAAGGTGGGTAGATGCGGCGGGTGCTAAACGGCGGCAGCATCGGCGGGAACGCATGGGGCGAGCGGAAAGCCGATGAGACAGGCAGGGGCGTAGAAGCACAAACTGGAGGGTAGCATGGGGGAGGTAGGTGGGTAGATGCGGCGGGTGCTAAACGGCGGCAGAAACTCTTGGGCGACGGCAAGTGATTAAGTTTTTTATCAGAATTTTCCCGAAGAAGCCATTCGGCAGGGAATGAGAATGAAATTTCTATTTTTGCGACTTAATGAAATTACCAACTAATGGCAGCAACTGTTCAAGCATTAATCAAAAAGGGATTTAAAATTCACTCAAAAGGGATTCCTGTTGCGTTTAAGCAAAAACTGGATTTGTTCTCACCCCATTTTGGCAGCATCAAGTCTTTTTTAAGCGCCAAAAAGGAAGATTTTGAAAAATTGGTTTTTGTAGTGGACAACCCTAGTGTAAAATTGACGGATAAAGATTATTTCAAAATATTGTCCTTTCAACAAAGTGGTATTTTGGATGCAAAACTGAGTGTACAACAAAATTTTATTAAAATATTGACCGCAGATTTTTTGCTCAAGCAGTTGCAAATGATTGAAAATTTGAAATTGGAGAACTTGAATGTTAACCCAATTTTAGCAGGCGCTTTAAATTTAAACAATGCATCAGACCTGATTCGTTACTACGTGTATCAGTCAATTTCAAGAAGTTTTAGTGCAAGACCTTATTTTGTACTCAGGCGAATTTGTTCATGAAGGAAAAGAAGATGAATTAGGCAATCTAACAAAATGGGATGTCGTGGTTGAAAAAGCTGATGAAATCAAAGCATATCTGGAGATAAAAAGCGGAACTAACGACATAAATAAGTCCCAAATTCACCATTACAGGCAGGAAATAGAATTAATTGAAGAACAAGGGTTTCGTGCTTTTATAGCAGAAACTTATGGAAAAAGAGAAGACAAGACTGTCTCTCATGGCTTGTTAAAAATGTATTTGCCGAAATGGGAGAAGCGCACATTGATTGGCAAAGAGTTATGGATTT
Source organism: uncultured Saprospiraceae bacterium (assembly GCA_964533005.1). Lineage (GTDB taxonomy): Bacteria > Bacteroidota > Bacteroidia > Chitinophagales > Saprospiraceae > UBA6168. Next base: position 1,768 of record CAZHLB010000429.1, on the reverse strand, counting down.
TTCTGACTGACGATGAAAAATACCATCAAAAATTGATTGAAACGTTGTTGAGCGCATCAAAGTATATCATGGCAAACGATACAATAATTGATAAAATTGAAAAAAAGATTGAGCCATTGAAAATTGATTTTAGTAGCAAATACAATTCTTACGATGATTTCTTTAACTCACTATGGTAGAGAATAGCAAATACAACGTGATTTCCGTTTTTTCCGGGGCAATGGGCTTGGATTTAGGGCTTGAAAAATCAGGTCTTAATATTGCCACTTGTGTAGAAATGGATAAATTAGCCTGCCAAACTATTCGGGCTAATACTACAATTCCCGTCATTGAAAAAGACATCAATGATTTGTCAATTGAAGAATTGCTCCAAACGGCAGGATTGTTAAAGAATGAGGTTTTTGCCATAGTAGGAGGACCGCCATGCCAGGCATTCAGCACGGCTGGTAAACGCCTCTCGTTGCAAGACTTTCGAGGTAATGCTATTGTCAGGTATATGGAGATGATTAAAGAAATAATGCCTGAATATTTTATTCTGGAAAATGTTAGAGGGATATTATCTACACCAATGAGCACTGTTCCGGAAGAATTTGAGGAAGAATACAGCGATATTGTCGAAATGCAGGGCAGCATGATGTATTTTCTTTGGAATGAATTTAAAAAAATAGGCTACTCGCTAAGTTTTACGCTTTTTAATAGCGCAAATTATGGTGTTCCACAAATCAGAGAACGGGTAATTATATTTGGAAGCAAAAAGGGAAGAATTCCCTTGCCAAGCCCTACACATAGCAGAAATGGGAAAGAAACCGGGCGCAAATGGCAAACTATTCAAGAAGCATTCGAAGGATTGAAAGAGGAAGAACAATTATACCTTGAAATCCCTCAAAGAATAAAAAAGTATCTTGTTCATTTAGAGCAAGGACAAAATTGGCGGGATTTGCCAGATGAGTTGCAAAAAGAAGCAATGGGGAATTCTTACGAATTGGTTGGCGGCAAAACAGGGTTTTTCAGGCGATTATCTTTCGATGAGCCTTCGCCGACGTTACTCACAAGCCCAATAATGAATGCTACATTATTGGCGCACCCAACTAAAATGCGTTCTTTATCCGTTCAGGAATACGCCAGAATTCAACAATTCCCTGATTCGTGGAAATTTCAAGGCAAATTAAGCGATGTTTATAAACAAATTGGCAACGCCGTTCCCATTGGAATGGGATATGTCGCAGGTAAAACGTTAATTGACTTTCATGAAAACAAGTATGATTTGAGACAAGAGAAAACCAACAAGGTTCCATATTCAAGGTATTTGGATTGCTCTGATTTTGAGTTTATTCCAAAATTTAAAAGTCAGATGTTGGCTCAAAAGCAAAAGCAAATCTTATTATTTTAACAGGTGGTTAAACAGTTTGTGAACAAAGAATTTGGAGCAACGCTTTTCGGGCTCGTTCGAATTTTAAATGAAACGGCTGGTCATATCGAGTTTTCATTGGAACATCCGATTGCGTGATGTCAAAGCCTTAAATGCCTACGCAAAGACCATTTTTTGTATTTAGCTTATCCATAAAAGTTATTTCAAAGCCAAGGTTCGTTCTCGTCTCAAAAAGGTTCGCCCTCGTCTCATCCCCACCCATTTTCCCCACCCCATTCTCCTTTTTCCATCCATTTTTGCCCCGACTAAAAACACAAACTCATGCGCCACACATCCACCTCCGCACTCCTCCTCCTTCTCCTTCTCCTCTCCCTCACCACCACCGCCCCCGCCCAACGC
>CAZHLB010000428.1:0-6056 GCA_964533005.1 uncultured Saprospiraceae bacterium | reverse complement strand
CCAGTTCGGCGGCGCCTGAGATTCGCCGCCGAACTGGAGTTCGGCGGTACGGGGCACGGTTCAGCCCGAAAGGAACATGAGCCGTACATGATTGACGATTGTTGGGAATGAGAAGTGGAAAGCAGTTATAAAAACCGAAATGAAACGCACTCCCACCATCGGCATCGCAGCGTTGGTTTGTCTGCTCCCATTTTTTTGCCGGGCGCAGCAGCCGCTCAACCTAAGTTTTGAAAAAATGAGCGTCGAAGGCGCCGCCCGCCCCTGGGGCTGGTCGGTCATTCAATTTGCGCCGGGAACAGCCGTCTCGCTCGACAGCGCCGCCGCAAAGCAAGGCAAATACTGCCTGCGCATGGAAAATCCGAACGCACCGGACGGCGGCGTCCACACGCTCGGCTTCTGGATTTCTCCGCATGAATTGCTCGGCAAAAACGCCTCGATTTCCGGCTGGGTCAAGGCTGAAAAATCGAGCGGCGCTGCCCTGGCGACCGTTTTCGCCATCGGCGATTCGGGCTGGGTGGAAAAAGCACGAAGCATCGAATTTCGAGACACGAGCGACTGGCAAGCCGTCCGGTTAGACTTTCGGCAGGACGACCCCGTCCACTCCATTTATCTGTTTTTGGGCACGGAAGGCGGCGGCAAAGTTTGGTTCGACGACTTCCGCCTCTCAGTTGAAGGCAGGGAAAAAACGAGCGTGGAAGTCGCCCCCGATTTCAGCTCCGAACAACGGCTTTGGCTGAAAAAAAACGTCACTCCGTTCAAATCCTGCCGCCCTGCCGGGCAGGGCGAAACGGATGATTTTTCCGACCTCGCATTTTTCAAAAAAGCAGTTGGCGACGCCCAAATCATCGCCCTCGGCGAAGCGACGCATGGCACGAGCGAGTTTTTCACCCTGAAGCACCGCCTGCTCCAATTTGCCGTCCGGGAGCTTGGCGTGCGGGTGTTTGCCATTGAAGCCAACCAATTGGAGGTGGAAAAAATCAACCGTTACGTATGCGGCGGCGAGGGCACGGCGGAGCAGATCATCCGGGTGATGTTCAGCGTTTGGAACACGCAGGAAATGCTGGCGCTCATCGAGTGGATGCGTGCCTGGAACCTCGAAAATCCTTCCCGAATGGTGGAATTTGTTGGCTTCGACCTGCAAGACCCCAGCCTGCCGATGGACAGCCTTTCGCAGTTTTTCGGCGATTGGGAACCTGCCCTGCGCCCCCTCGCCGACAGCCTGCAACGGGGTTACCGGGCAGCCTGGCGGGCGCAATATTATCCGCAAGCGCCTGACAGTGTGCGGCTTGCGTGGAAGGTCAACGCCGACCGGGTGCTTGCCTTAGTCAACGCCCGACTCGCCGAATGGCGAGGCAAGGCAAATTCGCCTGCGGCAAAAAAAAGGGTGGAATGGGCGCTGCAAAATACCAGGGTAGTCAGCCAAGCCGCCGACATCGCTTTTTCCCAAAAAGTCAGCGGCAGGGACACTTTCATGGCGGAAAACATCCGCTGGATTCAATCCATGCGAAGCCCCGGAACCCGCATCCTCGTTTGGGCACACGACTCGCACATCGCCCGCAGCGACCATCCCGACCAGCGCTTCAACTACCATTCCGGCGACAGCATGGGCAAGTACCTTTCCCGCATTTTTGGCAACAAATACAAGGCTTTTGGGCTGTTCACCGCAGGTGGGCAGTACAGCGCAACCATCAGTTTCAGCAATCACAAAATGGTGGCGGTGGATGCGATGGACGCCCCACGAGGTAGTTTCGACGAGGCGTTGCACCGCCTGGCGGGGGAGTTTGGCGCCGGGCAATTGTTCCTCGACTTGCGGCCTGCGCTGGCTTTGGAAAACAACGAGTGGCTGGTGCTGCCTCGCCCGGTTCGCTTCGTTGGCTACGCCGTCAACGACTATGATTTTGGGGCGGTGATGTCTGTTCCGCACCAGTTTGATGGGGTGTTTTTTTTGGATAAAACGGGGGCGTCGAAGAAGCTGCGGTGAAGGGGTGGAAGGCAGGTCGTGAAGGCTACGCTGGCGAAGGGCGCTTGTTTTTTCAAATTGAGGCAGGCATGAAAAGCGCAAGGCTTTGCGCTACTTTTGCCAAAACAAGAACTTGTTTTTCCGAAGAACGGAAGTTTCAAAAAACAAAACGATGAGAATACTCGACCTTGACAAATTGAAAGAAGGGCTGCCGGGCATCTCGCCTGCTTTCGGAAGTCTATTTGCCGAAGCAGCGGCGGTTTGCCTAACCACGATGGGGCACGTTTCAGGTGTGCGGCTAAAAGTAATAGGCGACTTCGAAGCTGAATTTGCCATAGTTTGGACTTTTGAAATCGGACAACCCAAAAAGATGGGTTGGGGCGATTCTCGGGAAGCGGCGGAATTTGGCGCAACCGCCCTCGCCTTGCTCCTGATTTCAGTATTGACAAACTACCACGAGTTTGAAAGGAAAGAACAAGGAGACGGCTATGATTTTAACATGTGGAAGAACGTTTCGGAAAATGAAGTCATGAAGAATATTGAAGAACGTGCCCGTTTAGAAATTTCAGGCATTTTCAAAGAAGCCCCCGGCAATTCCGTACAGGCAAGAATTGCCATCAAAAAACGGCAGACGACGAAATCGCACGGTCAAAACTTGCCTCTTTTCATCGTTGTTGTTGAATTCAAAACGCCAAAAGCAAAAATCATTCAAGCATGAGCCAAGCAGAAAAACTTTACCGGGAGTCCGTCTTACTGGCGGAACAAGCAGATATCGCCAGGATAAAACATCCGCAGGTGGATTACAAAGGATTGTTCGAGCAAGCTTTTGTTCTTCAAAAGCAAGCTGCCCAATGGATGTCGCCCGAAGAAGTATATCCCATGTATCGAACCGAGATGATGCAGAGCGCCGCTGCGCTTGCTTACAAAGCGGGCAAAATGGAAGAAGCTGAAAAAATGATTGCCCTCTGCCGCTCGGAAAATCCGCCAGCTTTTGTCGAACAGGATTTGAAAAAGTTGGAGGCACTCATCCGGCAAGCTACTGCCACACCCCCCAAAAACGGCTCCCTCCAAGTCAAAGGCATCCTCACCCAAGCCAACGCCGACGAAAAGGAAATCACCATCCGGGACATGGAAAATCAGCGCACTTACGCCTTCATCGTTCCTTCCAAAATCTTCAAAAACGTGGTGAAAGACTACTGGCAAGAATTGGTCTCCGCTGTCGGAAAAGCCAGCCCGCATGGGGTTTTTACGCTGGAAAAAATCAGCCCGGCGGCTTGAGCGGAGGCATTGCAACTCCGAGCTTGTCGAAACAGAATGCGCTCCCTAATTTGCCTGCCCGAAACAAATACCTGTTCAAATCCTCCAGCATGTCAAAGCTTCGCCTGTTTTTACAATATGCCTCGTTGCTGCTCACCGTTTATTTATGCCTGATTTGGTTAAAAGCCTGTCCCCGTCCCGCCTGCTTAGGCACACTTGAAATTGAGCCGCTGACCATCATTTTGGCAAGCCTGACGGGTATCCTTTTCATTTTTTGGAAGGAAAAAACAGAACAGCCTCAAATCATCGTAAACATTCCGCCGCCAGTTCCAGCCGAACCGCCTGCCTTGCCTCCGACAGCGCCAATGCCGCTGCTCCCGCTCCCGGTTTTTGATGAAAAAAACCGACTCCACTTCCTCTCCAAACTCCCCAACTCCGCCTCCCACATCTTCGGCAGAGAAAAAGAATTCGCCCTGCTCGACCAAGCCTGGGGCGGCGAAAAGCGGCAACACCTGGTGCAGTTCATCGCCTGGGGCGGCGCTGGCAAGACCGGCTTGGTGACTCGCTGGCTCTACGACCAATTGGCGAAGGGCAGTTTCGAGGGGATGCCGGTCTATGCCTGGTCATTTTACAGCCAGGGCGCAGGCGACCAACGGCAAAGCACCGCCGAACCTTTCCTGGTGCATATCCTCAAATGGTTTGGGGAGGACGAAACGAAGTTGCCCATCAGCCAGCACGACCGGGGCGTTTTGTTGGCAAAACACGTCCGGCGGCAGCGCAGCCTGCTCCTGCTCGACGGCATGGAGCCGCTGCAATTCCCGCCCGGCGAGCAGCACGGGCAACTCAAAGACCTGGGTCTGCGGGCGCTGCTCAGGGAACTCGCCAGCGAAAACCCGGGACTTTGCATCCTCACTTCCCGCATCGAAGTGAAAGACCTGCGGGCTTTCAAAGACAAAACCGCACGGGTGGTGGAGCTTGAACGCCTCTCCCCACAAGCTGGCGCAGCGCTGCTGCGGCACCTCGGCGTCTCAAAAGGAACCCAAAAGGAATTGGAAACTGCCGCCGACGAATTCAAAGGTCATGCGCTGGCGCTACGGCTGCTCGGCAATTACCTGTCCGTCCTGCACCACGGCGACATCCGCAGGCGTGACCGGGTGCGGCAACTCACCGCCGAGGAAAGCGACGGAGGACACGCCAAACGGGTGATGGAGGCTTACGTAAATTGGTTCGGGCAGGATGTAAAATACCAGCCGGAGCTGACCCTGCTCTGCCTCGTCGGTCTCTTTGACCGACCTGCGCCCGTGGGAGCTTTGGAGGCGCTGGCGGCTGCCGGAGGCGATGCCAAAGGTTTACTAAACCTCAAAGGTTTAGTAAACCTAAGCCCCGAAAAACAAAAATACACCCTCAAGCACCTCGCCGACCTCGACCTCCTGACCATCAATTACAGCACCTCTACATTGCCCCAAACCCCTGCCCGGTTGCCCGGCTTCGAGGGCGTGGAAAGCCTCGACGCCCACCCGCTTGTGCGGGAGTTTTTTGGGGAAAAACTGCAAAAAACCGACCTCAAACGCTGGCGGAAATGCCACGCCATCCTTTACGAATACTACAAAGCCCTGCCGGAAAAAGAACTGCCCGACACGCTGGAGGAAATGGAGCCGCTCTTCTCGGCGGTGGCGCATGGGTGCAGGGCGGGATTGCATGAAGAAGTCTGGAGTGAGGTTTACTTGAAAAGAGTTCAAAGAGGGAATGAGCATTATACCCTTCACAAACTTGGAGCATTTGGTTCGTTAGTTACTGCTCTCTCCTGGTTTTTCGAGCGGCTGTGGGAGCAACCAGCGGCGGGGCTGACGGAAGCCGACAAAGCCCTCGTCCTCAGTTGGGCAGGCTTCGGTTTGCGGGCTTTGGGGCGGCTGGGCGAGGCGGCGCAACCGATGAAGGCGAGTTTGGAATGGGCAGTAAATAAAGGAGACTGGGAACCTGCCGCTGCCTGTGCCTCCAACCTCAGCGAGCTTTACCTCACCGCCGGGGACGTCCGGCAGGCAGTTCGCTATGGCGAGGAAAGCGTGACATATGCTGACCGGAGCGGGGATTGGGAACAACAGATGATAAATCGCAACACCCACGCCGATGCCCTCCACCAGGTAGGCGATTTGCAGGAAGCCGCTCATCTTTTTGCCGATGCCGAGCGGATACAACAGGAAAAGCAGCAGCGATACCGGTTTTTATATTCGCTGTCAGGCTTTCGGTATTGCGACCTGCTGATGGGCATAGGTAGGATGGAAGAGGTATTAGAGCGAGCGAAGTTTATGAAAGAACGGTCAGCAGCAGATTTAAGAACACCGATTTTATCTGTTGCTATAGAAATACTAATTTTAAGCAAAGCCCACGCCCTGCTCGCCCAAACCGACCCCGGCAGCAAGCATCCCCAACACGCAGCCACCTACCTCGACCAGGCTGTGGAGGGGCTGCGAAAAGCGGGACGCCAAGATTACCTGCCTCGTGCTCTCCTCGCCCGTGCCGCCTGGCACCGCCACACCCAAGCCGAGCAAGCCGCCGAAGCCGACCTCGCCGAGGTCTGGGACATCGCCGAGCCATCCGGCATGAAGCTGCACCTCTGCGACTACCACCTCGAAATGTCCCGCCTGCGCCATGCCCAGGGCAACCTGCCGGAAGCCAAAACGCACCTGCAAGCGGCAGCAAAGCTCATCGAAGAAACAGGCTACCACCGCCGGGATAAGGAACTGGCAGACTTATCCCGCCAATTATCAGAGTAACTGTGTAGCCCGTCTGGCTAAGTAGCTTGTCAATCAATTTCTGATAGGTTGAACGTGTGCCGTCT
>CAZHLB010000427.1:0-6060 GCA_964533005.1 uncultured Saprospiraceae bacterium | reverse complement strand
CTCGCTTTTAGCGAGCCGCCCGGCAATTCTACTCAATCCCGCCAGCAACACTGCGGCACCATAAAACTCCCCGTCTCCTGAAAATAAGGAAACGCATTCCCGCTCCCCGGCTGCTCGAAATAAAACTTCGTCCGTTTCCGGTCGTAGTTGCCGATTTCATTCATCGTTGCCGCATCGTAGAGCCTGCCGTTCACCATCGTGTATTTCACGAATTCCGTGTTTTGAATATTCTGCAACGGGTTTTTATCCAGCACGATTAAATCCGCCAGTTTGCCGGGTTTGAGGCTGCCGATTTGGTCGTCCATGCCGAGGGAAATCGCCCCGTTGATGGTGGCGCATTTCAACGCTTCGAGGTTCGACATGCCGCCTTGCTGGAGCATCCAAAGTTCCCAGTGAGCGCCCAAACCTTGCAGTTGTCCGTGAGCGCCGAGGTTGATTTTCACGCCCGCATCAGCCAGCTTTTTCAGGCTTTTCGAGGTGAGGATATGCCCGTTTTTGTATTCCTCGGCGGGAATCATCGTGCGGTGACGGGCACGGCTGTCAATCACCGCCCTGGGCGTGAAGGCAAGCAGGCGCTCTTTTTCCCAGACATTGGTGTTTTGATACCAGTAATATTCGCCGCTGATGCTGCCGTAGTTGACGACGAGAGTGGGCGTGTTGTGCGTTTTGGTGGCTGCCCAGAGGGTGGTCACGTCTTTGTAAAGCGGCACGACGGGGATGTTGTGCTCGATGGTCGTGTGACCGTCCACGACTTCGCTGAGGTTGTGGTAAAACGTGCTGCCGCCCTCCGGCACGACCTGGATGCCCAGTTCCCGTGCGGCTTGGATGACTTGCTGGCGCTGCTCCCGGCGGGGCTGGTTGTAGCTTTTCACCGAAAAAGCGCCGAAGGCTTTCGTGCGACGAAGGGCAGATTTTGCGTCGTCGAGGGAGTTGATGACGGCTTTGAAATCGCCGTCTGCGCCGTACAAAATGGTGCCGGTGCTGAACAGGCGGGGCCCCACCATGTAGCCTGCCTTGAGGAGTTCGCTTTGGGCGAAAACCATTTCCGTGTTCGTGCTGGGGTCGTGCGAGGTGGTGACGCCGTAGGCGAGGTTGGCGTAGTATTCCCACTGCTTTTGCGGGCTGAGACCGTAGCGGAAATTGCCGCTGTGGGCGTGTGCGTCTATGATGCCGGGCATGATGGTTTTGCCGGTGCAATCCACCACTTTCGCTCCCCTCGGAACGGCGACGCCCTTGCCGACTGCCTTGATTTTATTGCCTTCCACGACGACCGTGCCTTTTTCAATCACCTCATTTCCCTCCATCGTGATGATGCGGGCGTTGGTGAAAGCGACCGTGCCGGAGGGCTGGTCGGCGGGCAGGGTGAGGTTGATTTTGATGCCGGTGGAGTCCATCGGCGGGAGGCTGTCCCGTGCGCCTTCGAGGAACTTGAAACGCTCGGTGAGGTCGTCGCTGAAATATTCGTTGCCCAACGTCCAATGCAGCGTCTTGCTGTCGGCAGACCAGTGGATGTTGATGCCTGCGTCCTTCGCCACCTGTGCGACGGGCACGGCTTTGGTGCCGCTGGTCAAGCCTACTTTTTTGCCCGTTTTGGGGAACGGGGCGACATAGACTTTGTACAGTTCCGACCACGCCACCCACTTGTTGTCGGGGCTGATGACGTAGCGTTGGGCGTATTTTCCGTCGAAATGCTCCTGCTTGTTTTCGCCGTTCAAGTCCACGCTTTCCACGCTCTTGACGAGGCTGCCGAAGAGGTAGCCGCCGGTCTGGTAAAAAATGCGCTTGCTGTCGGCGGAGAATTGCGGGGAGTCGCCTTGCGGGGTGACGAGTTTTGGCTCGGCGCTGCCATCGGCGGGCATGATATAGATGCCGGGTTCTTTGCAGTGGGTGTAGCCCTGGTGGGAGTTGCCGCCTTCTTTTTGGAAGACAATCCATTTGCCGTCGGGGGAGAAGGAGGGGGTGCGGATTATGCCTTTTATTAAGGTGAAATAATTGGTATCAGGTTCTACGTCTGCAAAAGGGTCATAAACTGATGTATCGACTTGAGGTTTTACATCTGGCATCTCGTAAAAACCGAAACTGCCCATTTTTTCATCATTCCATTTTACAAAAACAATCTTGCTGCCATCGGGCGAAAAAGAAGGTTCAAATTCAAAATCAGGACTCACATCTCTTCTACTTGGACGCTTTAAAAAGGCATTAGGGTTGTCAATCCATTTTAATTCAAATGGCATTGGATAGCCATTTGGTAACTCTTTTACCCACAAATATCCTGCTGCATTAAAAACCAACCATTTTCCGTCAGGAGAAGTAACTGCGTGCCTAATTACCTTTACATCCATTGTTTCCTCCCACGCTTTCTGCCTCGGTCGCACCGTCTCCGCCACCTGTTGTTTCACCTCCACCTCGAAAGGAATTTCCACCACCCGCCCCGGTTTTTCAGCGCCGAGCATGACCGGCACCCGCCAGATTTTTCCCAAGCCATAAATCACGATTTCATTGTCCTGCGGCATCCAGTCGAAGCCGGGATAGACGCCAAAAATCGCCCAAGCCTCCTGCTGGTCTTTGCTCAATTGGTCGAAGAGCGGGTACTCCTCGCCCGTTTCGAGGTTGTGCACCCAAAGCACCGTCTCCGTGCGCACCCGCCGGAGGAAGGCTAAGAGCTTGCCGTCGTTGGACACCTGCGGTCGGAAAGCGCCGCCGGGGCCCGTGATGACGTCTTCGACCTTGCCCTTCTGCCGGTCGTAGCGGCGGATGACGTAAATCTGGCTGTTCGGGTCTTTGTTGTACTGGAAAAAGCCGCCGGGCGACATGTCTTCGCTGAAATAAACATAGCGTCCGTCGGGGCTGACGCTCGGCTCGTTCACGTCCTGCTGGTCGTTTTTTCGCTCGGTCAGTTGCAAGCCTTCGCCGCCGCTGAGGTGGTACATCCACATCTCGCCAGCGCCGAGCGAGCGCCCGGAGGTGAAGTGCTTTCGGGCAACGAGGTACTCGCCGTCGGGCATCCAGACGGCGTTGTTGAGCAGGCGGAAATCTTCTTTGGTCACCTGCCGGGCGTCCGTGCCGTCGGCTTTCATCACCCAGATATTGTCGCCGCCGCCTGCGTCGCTGGTGAAGCTGATTTTTTTGCCGTCGGGGGAGAAGCGGGGCTGCACTTCCCAGGCGATGCCGGTGCGCAACGGCATGGCTTTGTCACCGGAAATGGGCATGGTGTAAATGTCGCCGAGCATATCAAAGACGATGGACTTGCCGTCGGGACTGACGTCGAGGTTCATCCAGGTGCCTTCGTTGGTGGTGAAATTGACGGGTTTCCAGTTCCAGCCGGAGCCGGGGGGATTGGAGATGTCCCACTTTTTGTCATCCTTTTTTTCTTGGGCGATGAGTTGGAGGGTGGCGAGGAGCGCCAGGAATGTGAGTTTGAGCTTCATTTTCGGTTAAGTTTTTAGGGCGGTGAAGGTAGGAGAAAGCCAACTATCTTTGTCAACCGAAAGCCAATCGGGCATTGCCCGGCAGGCAAAAACGAGGCAGCAATGATTAGAAAGATTTACATCGAAAATTTCCGTTCCATTCGCAAGGAAGACTTGCCGCTGGGGAAAATTACCGTTTTGACGGGGGCGAATAACAGCGGGAAGTCGAGCATTTTGTACGGGTTGATGGTTTTGCAGGATTTTGTTTTTAACCCGAATCAGAGCTTGGAGGAGTTGTTTGCATTGCCGTTTATTAATCTCGGTGGGTTTTCGGAAGTAAAAAGCAAAGGGGTGACTTTAGACCCAGCCATTGATTTTATTAAATTGGGAGTTACATTTAATGCCGATGAGTATGAATATCTAAATATGGAGCGAAACCAGTTACGATATAGTTTATTGCTAAAAAAAGGGCGCACGTTAATAAATTTGAATTCCGTCAACTGCAATTTCAATTTTAATGCTTTTCTGGATATAGGATTGCCATACTCTGGCTCAATTGAAAAATCATTTATTGCAGTCAATAATAGAGATGAAAGAGGATTGAAGTTTAAATGGAATGGCTTTCATGCAGAGGTAAACTCATCGCCAGCACCTACAAATCGTGAAGAACAGGAGTTGGCTTTTATTCTGAATAGCCCCGCAAGGATGCTTTCTACCACTGACTTTGTACCAATCTCACGAGGTTTTACAAAGCCTTTTTACAACTTGGTTCCAATGACTGGAATTGTAAATACGGAGGAAGAAATAGCCACAATGCTAAAAACCGAAAACCGTGCAGATACTTTCACGATGGTAAATATGTACCTGGAAGAAATCGCTGAAAGAATATTAGAAATGCCTTCCAACGGAACACCCGGTTTATTCAGCTTAAAATCAAAAAATACCAAAACAGGTCAATCTAATTACCTCGTAAATGAAGGTTCTGGCACAAATCAATTAGTCACCATTCTCGCCAAGATATTCCAGTATAATAAGAGATTCATTTGCATAGACGAGCCTGAAATTCACCTCCATCCAAGCATGGTTCGCAAACTGGCAAATGCCTTTGTGGATATTGCTACTGAGCCAATGGGTGGGCATCAATTTCTAGTTTCAACCCATAGCGAACACTTTGTCCAGGCGCTTCTGGCGAGCGTTGCGCAAGGCGTCATCAAGCCGAACGACCTGAAAATCTACCACCTCGAATCTACGGATGCCGGAACCAAAATCGAACTGCAAGAAGTCAACGAAAAAGGGCAAATCGAAGGTGGTCTCTCCCATTTTTACGCCAGCGAATTGTCAGAACTTAAATCCATGTTTAAACTCGTTGGTTAAATATGGATATCGTCGTCAACGAATGGCTACCTGAATATTTCCGACCTGAAGCGACAAGGGAAGAAAAGCTGCAACTCCAGGCTTTTTTGCAGCGATTTATCGAGCGAAATGATTGCATGGTTGTGAAAGAACCTTCGCCATTTCTTTCCAAAATACTTCAATATGCCAACGCCTATCAGCAGCAATATGAAATCGTAACGCCCATCCGCAATTTTATCAAAATCGTTTTGGAGGATAGCCTTCGTTGCCGTCGTGTCAGGCAAGATGAAATAGGTGAATTACCGACTTCCGTCACTGAAATATTGTCTCGACCCAATCCTGCGAGCGACCGTTACTTGTTTGAAGCCGCCACTAGTATCGAGCATCAAAAAATAATCGTCACGACCGACGCTCGCTTGCAAGCGCATTTTGAAGATGAGTTTTGGTGTGAAGTGGAATTGCTTTCTGATTTTCTGGAAACTTATTGAGCTTTTCCTTGCCGTCTTCCGTCTCCGTCCCCATCGGCAAATCCAGCAACCGCACCATTTTCTCCAAATGCAAAGCCGGAATATCCTCCTCCCGCCTGCTTAAAATATTCTCCAGGCTCGTCTCCACAAATAAACAACGTTGGCTTGGTTCCAACCCTCGCCGACGTTTGCCAGGCAGAAGCGGAAAGATTTTCCCGGCAGGATTATCCTTTTCTTCACTTTTGCCCAACCTGCAAACAGCACTAAAAATGAACGGATACCTCCTTTTTTTCCTGCTGATTTTTTTCTTCGCCGTCTTCGTCCTGCCCAGTTGGCGAGTCTGGAAACAGACAGGCGTCAACCCAATCGTTCTGCCCAAGGATGACACAGCGCTCGGCTTCGTAGGCAGAGCTTTCAAAGTGCTGATGGTGTTGGTTTTTGTGGTGGTTTTGGTTAATGTTTTTGCGCAGCAAGGATTGACGTGGCTGGCGCCAATTCATTATCTGTCAATCAGTTGGCTGACGTGGGCAGGTTTTGCGCTGCTGCACCTTGCCTTGATTTTGGTGTTGCTTGCGCAAGCGCAAATGAAAAAATCCTGGCGCATCGGCATTGACGAGGCTCGAAAAACGGAACTGGTGACGACCGGGATTTTCCGGCGCAGCCGCAATCCGATTTTTTTGGGCTTGTTGCTCGCCCTTCTTGGGTTGTTTTTGATGTTGCCAAATGCCATGACTTTATGCCTGCTCGTGGCGAGTTACCTGGTGATTCAGGTGCAGGTGAGGCTCGAAAAACGGAACTGGTGACGACCGGGATTTTCCGGCGCAGCCGCAATC
>CAZHLB010000426.1:0-6080 GCA_964533005.1 uncultured Saprospiraceae bacterium | reverse complement strand
GCCGCTCTGAACCCGAACCAACCGAAAGTATCGAATAAATCAGGGTGACCACTTAGTAAGGCTGGATGGAACACGGATTTGACCGATGCGAAAGATTCTCCCAGGTAAAACTCTTCCACGTGAACAAAACCTGCAAAAACCTGCCGCATCTGCCAGGAACCGTGTTCCTTCCAGCCTTACTTTTTTGAAAAAGCCAATACTTGCAAGCTCTGTGCATCATCGTACACCACCCAATAATCCCCGCTTCCGATGGCTTTCAACTCCATCAGCGAAGCCGTCGCCCCGGGTTGAATGGCTCCCCGCAAAAGCTCCCGCCCCTGCTCGCTGACCACCGTCAGCGAAGCCTCGCCGCCTTTCATTTCAGGATGTTTCACGATGAGATGCTCGTTGGCTGGATTCGTAGAAACCGATGCTGCCGGGCTGTTTGCTTTCATCGGCAGATAGACTGTGATGTCGCCGTTGCCGTCCTTGTCTACCATTTTGACCCGGTATTGCGCATCGCCGGAAAGACGACTCGGCTCGGTAAAAAGGTAGTGTGCAACACCCCCTGCCCCCTCAAGGGGGTTGAAAGGGTTGCCTTCGATGCGGGCGACGGTCTCGAAATCTTCCCAATCAGTGGATTTTTCGATTTCAAAATGGCTGAATTCTTCCGTCTGCGCTGCCGCCCACCAGAGCATCACTTTGCCGTCCCGGATGCCGCCGTTGAGGTTTTGCATCGAGCCGCCTTTGGCGGCGGCATAACTCACCACCACGTCCAGCGAGGCGACCAAACCCGAGTTCACGTCGCCGGTCATGGTTGCAAGCTGACCCGTCGTGCCGTTGTTGAAAATGTTGTCCTCGGCGAAAGTGTCTATTGGATTTGCGCCGGGAAAGTTGGGCGAGGGCCCATAAGGCGGCTTGCCGGGGATGGTCGTGTAAGGCGAGACGCCGTTGATGGCGTTCATCAACTCAATCGGAAAAGCCAATTGGGAGATGAGTTTCGACACGCCGGAGACGTACACCTGGAAATGAATGTGCGTGATGCGACCATTGTACCAGCCTGGAAAAATGGTCTTGAAAGTCACGTTCCCCTCGCTGTCCGTTTGCTGGATGCCCCGAAACCAGGTCTGCCCTGTGTAGTTGGGTCCACCCATGTTCGTGTAGCCAGAGTAGTGCCCCGCCTCGTTGCAATGCCAGATGTCCACCCTGGCATTGGCGATGGGGGTGCAGTTCGCCACGTTGACGACTTTCAATTTTACGGTGAGCGGAATGCAGCCGACGCCGCTGCCGGCAGTGCCCGGCTCGGTGATGTCGGAGCGCCAGAAAACGCTGCTGTTGATGTTGGTGCCGGAAGCCCAGGGGAAGGGTCCCGCTGTCTCTGACGGCGTGACGGTGCAAGCCATCAGGTTCAAATTGTCGCCAACGGGTGCGACGGCGACGGGGGTTGCGCTTGCCATTTTTCGGAAACCGAAAAAGCCGGTCAAGCCCAATAAGCCTGCGCCTTTCAGGAAGTCTTTTCGCTTCATGATTCAATGTTTAGAGGTGAAATGCCAAGTGGAGATGGAAAAATTTCTTCGTTTCGATGACTTGGTCAGGGAAGACAAATTGGTTAGGAAAGTAATTGGCAGGGTAGGTTTTGCGATTGAAAAAAGGTTGCAGGCTGGGTGAAAAAAAAAGACCTGTCAGCACTTCGAATGCTGACAGGTCTGGTAAAAAGTTGAGTTCTAAAGCTGACAGGTGGAAAACAGGTTTTTCGAGTGAAAAAAAATGAAATTTTTTTTCACTCGAAAAACCTGTTTTCCACCTGTCAGCTTTTGCCGGTTATTTTGCGATGAGCAGCCGTTTCACGCCCCACTTTTCTGCTGCGATGATGCGCATTTGATACACCCCATTCGCCAGCGATTCTAAATCCAATTCATGCCTCACCTGCCCGCCAGCGTTGATTTTTTTGTCGAAAACCAGCCTGCCCGCCGCATCGAAAACCGCCAGGCGCAAGTCTTGAACCACCGGCAAATCCATTTTCAGTACGAACCTGCCGCTGCTCGGATTAGGGGAAACTTCAAACGGCAAACCGACACCCGCTTCGCCAACGCCGCTCACCATGATGACGTAATTGCCCAATTCAAGTGTGCAGTCATTGCCGTATCGAATCACGACCGGGTACGTGCCATTCGGCAAATCGGGAAAAACGTTGCTCGCCTGGAACGTTGCGCCGCCGTCCATTGAAAACTCGAATTGCCCGGTGGGAAACTGGACAATCAAGCTGTCGCCGTTCACGACTACCGGAGGATTTGGAATGGTCGGTTCATCAGGTTCAAGTACACTGACTTCCATTTCCCAGGTGAAACCGGTGGCGTCCCGAATGACAATTTGGTAATTGCCTGCCGTCAAATTCGAGAAAACCGACCCCGGCTGAAACGCCCCGCCATTCAGCGAATACTCGTAGGGCGGGATGCCTCCGGTCACGTTTGTCACTGAAATCTCGCCGTCGCTGTCGCCAAAACAGGAGGCGTTTTTCACGACAAACGTGGCGTCTAAAATGGCATTTACTTCCACCTGCAAAGTCAGGGTGCATCCATTTTCATCTCGCACCGTCACATCGTGGGTTCCATTTGAAACACCAGCGAATACGTTGCTTGGCTGGAATGCGCCGCCATCCAGACTATATTCAAAATTGCCCGTACCGCCTTCAATTACCGTGAAAGTCACCTCCGACCCAAAGGCATAGACGAAGCCTACGAATGCCAGCGGGTTGTCAATCACCAACATTGGCGCAGCGATGACCAAGCCGCCTGCATCCTGCACTTCCAACACGTAATTGCCCGCCGGGAGGTTGGAAAAAGTGTTCCCGCTCTGCCAAGCGCCGCCGTTCAGCCGGAATTGATAAGGCGCAATGCCGCCGCTCACCTGCACCTCGATACTGCCGTCCGAGCCATCGTGACAGGAAACTTCCTGGGCAATCGTGGCGACCACTTGCAGCGGTGAAATATTCACCGAAATGTTAGCCGAAGCGGTGCATCCGTTGGCGTCGCTCACCGTGATTTGGTGATTGCCGTTGGGCATGTCTGCAAAAATATTCGAGGATTGCGGCGCCCCTCCGTTTAGGCTAAAAGTGTAGCCAGGTATGCCGCCCCCTGCCGTTGCCACGATATCGTAGCCAAGCAAAACAGCCGCAGCAGTCACCTGCGTTGGCGCAGCTAGCGTCACCGTCGAAGAGCTAACCGTGAAGCCGCCGCTGTCTTTCATCGTAATCGAATAGCTGCCTGCCGGTAGGTTTGTGAAAACAGGATTGCTCGTGAAAGCGCCCCCGTTCAGGCTGAATTGGTACGGTGAGACGCCGCCGCCGGGCGTTGCCGTGATTTCACCGTTGTTGCCGCCGAAGCAGGAAATTGCATGAGTTGCAGCCGCAGCGACCGTCAGCGTTGGCACGCTCACATTGGCGGGAATGGTTTGCAGGCAGCCGTTGGCGTCTTTTATCGTGACCGAATGCATCCCGTTTGGCACTGGGAAAAAGGCATTGTTCGATTGAAATGCGCCCCCGTCGAGGCTGTACGTCAAAGCGCCCGTGCCGCCGCTCGCCGTCACGTTGACCGAGTAGCCGGTCACCTGGGTAGAAGCTGCGATTTGAGCCGGGTTGCTCAACGTGACTATGTTTGTCATTTGCGAAAAGCCAACCATGTCAACAACTTCGACCGAGTAAGTTCCAGCGGGCAACCCTGAGAAAACAGGGCTGCTTTGACTCACCCCCCCGTTCAGGCTGAACGAGTACGGCGGCTGCCCGCCGCCCACCGACACCATGATTGTGCCGGTGCTGTTGCCAAAACAAGCAATCGTTTGCGTCACGCCTGCATTGACAATCAACGTGTTGACCGCAACGACGGCGGTCGCCTCGGCGGTGCAGCCGTTTGCGTCTTCGACGATGACTGCGTACACGCCGTTTGTCAGGTCAAAAAATTGGTTGTTCGGCAGCGCCGCTCCGCCATCCAAGCTGTAAATCAGAGCGCCCGTGCCGCCGCTCGCCGTCACCGTCACGTCGTCGTCAGTGACCGAAGTCGAAGCAGTCAGGGCAGGCGGATTGGTCACGGTCACGGCATTCGTCGGGGTCGTGAAACCGTTGGCGTCTTTCACTTCACCCACATAAATGCCCGCCGCCAGGTTGCTAAAAACAGGGCTGGATTGGAACGCCCCACCATTCAAACTGAACGAAAGAGGAGCCGTGCCGCCGGTCGCCGAAACTTCCACCACGCCATCGTTTTCGTCGTGGCAGGTGATGTCAACCGAAAGGGCGGCGCTGGCGGCGAGGTTGTTTTGCAAAATCGAAACCTGGAAAATTTGGTCGTGCAGCCAGTTCAAATTGCTGGTCAGCAGGTCGAAATGAAACTCGTCGGCGAGGTCGTTGCCGCCGCCGTGCTGGTAGCTGAGGTAGCCGTTGTCAATGTCGCTTTGCACGAATTGGCCGCCGATTGCCAACGGCGAACCGAGCAGCGTCAAAGTTCCGTGCGCAGGCAGGCTCAGGAGGGTGAACGTGGTCGTGCCTTGCGAAGCATCGGCTTGCAGGTGAGCAGGAGTGACCACCTCGCTTTGCGCCTGCGGAACGATGAGGGTCGTGTTCACCAGCATACTCGCCGACTCGGGCAGAACGGTCGTGCAAAACACCAGCGCCCAGGCAGTGACCGCCCCGCCGTCCTCGGCGAATGCGTCGCTCACGCTCAATGTCCACGTACCGTTGCCTGCTTTTCCGTTCAAATTCGCCATTGGCGTAACCGGCTGAAAATTGCCGGAAATGGTAGGCGTCGTCGTGTCGCAAGTGCTCTCGAAAACGGCGGCGCTGTTGGTTGCGGCATCAGAAAAAGTGGCGGAAATATTATCCCGGTCGCAGCCGAAGCCACTGCCGCCTGTGACGCCAGGTCGGTCGAAAAGCGTGACCGTCGTGCCGTCTGGCGCAGCCAAAGTAGCGCCCACGTCGCCGACCCAGGTGTGGTTGATGTTCAGGCTCGTGCTGACTTTTAAAATGTTGAAATTTCCCGGCACGGTCAAGGTCTTGGTCACCGTGACTGCCGCATTTTCGGGAATGGCGAGCGGCAGCCCGGTGGCTGCATAAGTCGTGCATAAATCGCCACCCAACTGGAAGGCGAATGTGTCTGAATTCGGGCTGTTATTGCAAGGATTTCCCGCCCGAACCCGCCAGTAATAAACGCTGCCGATGGTCGAAATCGTGGTCGGCTGGTAGCTCGTCGTGCCCACCGTGCCGGTTTCCAAAATGGTCGAAAAGTCAGGATTGGCAGCTATTTCCACCACGTAACTGCTTGCGCCGGGCATCGCCTGCCAGCTCAAGTCGAGGCTTCCAGCCAAACTGAGCGTCCCGTCCGCCGGTGCGCTCAGGGCGACTTGTCCCGTCAGGTTTTCAAACACGGTCAGGTCGGCGGTCGTGGTTTTCACAATTGCGCCGCTGGTGGCGGTGATGGTCAACGAGTAAGTTCCGGCGGCTGCGCCGGAAAGGTTGCTCACGGTCATTTGCACGTTGCCCGGCGGGGCGATGGAAGTTGGGTTAAAACTCACCATTGCGCCAGCGGGAGCGCCCGTTGCGTCGAGGCTCACGCTTTGGTTGAAACCGCTCACCGATGCAATGTTTACGGTAAAAACAGCCTCCGCCGTGTTGCAAACGGAGACCGGCTCGACGCTTGCGCCGAAGGCAAAACTCGGCGGCGATGTGATGGTGAAGTTTTGGTTGGAAACGTCGAAAAACACGTTGTTTTTGCCTTTGACCATTACCCTGGCGGTGGTCACCGTATTCGGAATATTGTCGGGGACGAGGATGCTTTGGGTGCCGTCGTTCATCGTGCCGCCGCTTAACGTGTAGGGATACGTTTGCCCGCCGTCAATCGAAAGGTAGATTTCCACCTGGGTTGCGTTCACCGGGGTCACGTTGGTGCTGGCGACGTTCCAGGTGACCGTTTGCATCGAGCCTGCCGCCCAAATGACTGCCGAAGTGTTCGGCGCTGTTACCACGAAGGGACCCGCCGAGCCGCTCACGGTCAGCGTCACGTCCGTCTCGTCGGTGCAGCCTGCGAGGGCATGGTTGTCCCGCACGGTGCAGCGGA
>CAZHLB010000425.1:0-6083 GCA_964533005.1 uncultured Saprospiraceae bacterium | reverse complement strand
ATTTTTGACAAAATGCCCGTCCAAAGCATCGGCGCTCTGAAAATCAACCAGCGCAACCCCGACGAAATCTGGGTCGGCACCGGCGAGGGCAATCCCCGCAACTCCCAAAACAGCGGCGAAGGCATTTTCAAAAGCATGGACGGCGGAAAGAACTGGAAATCAATGGGTTTGGAAAAAACCAAAACCATCCACCGCATTGTCCTGCACCGGGATGACCCGAACACGGTCTTCGCCGGGGCGCTCGGCAGCGCCTGGGGCGCCAACGACGACCGGGGCGTTTTTAAGTCCACCGACGGCGGCAAAACCTGGCGCAAAGTGCTGTTTGTCAACAACATGACCGGCTGCGCCGACCTCGTCGCCGACCCCGAAAACCCGAACAAGCTCTTCGCTGCGATGTGGGAATACGGCAGGACGCCGTGGACGTTTAATTCCGGCGGCGCAGGCAGCGGGCTGTACGTCAGTTTCGACGGCGGCGAAACCTGGGAGCGCCGCACCAGCAAGGACGGCTTGCCCGAAGGCAACCTCGGTCGCATCGGAATCGCCGTCGCCCCGTCGAAGCCAAACATCGTTTATGCCCTCATCGAAGCGAAGGAAAATGCACTGTACAAAAGCACCGACGGCGGTTTCAAGTGGCAAAAAATGGCGTCGTCGGACGCCAACGACAGCAATGTCGGCAACCGCCCTTTTTACTACCACGAGATTTACGTGGACCCGAAAAACGAGAACCGCATTTTCAGCCTCTGGACTTTTTTGAGCAAAAGCGAGGACGGCGGCAAGACCTTCTCGGAATGGGTCGGCTGGAAAATCCACCTCGACCACCACGCCTTTTGGATTTCGCCGGACGACCCCGACTACATGGTTGATGGCAACGACGGCGGCTTGAACATCACCCGGGACGGCGGCAAGTCGTGGCAATTCGCTGAAAATCTGCCGGTTGGACAGTTTTACCACGTGGACGTGGACATGAGCATTCCGTACCGGGTCGTCGGCGGGATGCAGGACAATGGCTCGTGGGTGGGCCCCTCGGCGGTTTGGCGCAGCGGTGGCATCCGCAACAGCGATTGGCGGGAAGTTGCTTTTGGCGATGGTTTCGACGTTTCGATTCGTCCCGACGACCCTCGTTATTGCTACGCCATGTCGCAAGGTGGGTACGTCAGCTACATTGACATCGAGACCGGAAGGAACCAACTCATCAAGCCCGTTCACCCCGACGGCGTGGAGCTAAGATTCAACTGGAATGCGGGTTTTGCGCAAAATCCGCAGCGTGCGTGCGGCATTTATTACGGCAGTCAATTCCTGCACAAGAGCCTCGATTGCGGGCAATCCTGGCAAATCATCAGCCCCGACCTGACCACAAACGACACCTCCAAATTGCACCAGGACAAGAGCGGCGGCTTGACCATTGACGCCACCGCCGCCGAAAATCACTGCACCATCATCGCCATCGCCCCCAGCCCGAAAGACGAAAACGTGATTTGGGTCGGCACTGACGACGGCAATCTGCAATTGACCCATGACGGCGGCAAAACCTGGTCGAATCTCACGTCAAAACTGCCCACCGTGAAGCCCGGCAGTTGGATTCCCTACATCGAAGCAAGCAAAAAACGGGCGGGCGAAGCCTTCGTCATCGTCAACGATTACCGCCGGAATGACTGGCGACCAATGGCATTTTTCACCCGTGATTTCGGGGCAACGTGGCAAAGAATTGTGGATGAAAAAAAGGTGCAGGGGCACGCCCTCTGCCTCGTGCAAGACCCCGAAGTGGACGACTTGCTTTGGCTCGGCACGGACTACGGGCTTTGGTTCAGCCTCGATTTTGGCTCGACCTGGAACAAATGGAAAGACTTCCCCAGCGTCTCGACCATTGACCTGAAAATTCATCCTCGTGACCACGACCTCGTCATCGGCACTTTCGGGCGGGCATTTTGGATTCTCGACGACCTGCGCCCCCTGCGTGAAATCGCCCGCACGAAAGGCAAAGTGCTGGAAAAACCTTTCGCCGCCTTCCCCTCGCCCGACGCCTACCTCGCCGAGTTCCGCAGCTATGATGGCATCCGCTTCGACGGCGACGCAGTTTTCAATGGCGAAAACCGCAGCCCGATGGCGATGCTGACGCTTTGGGTTAAGCCGGAAGTGGAAGTGAAAATGGAAAAAGAGAAAGGCAAAAAAGAGGAAGCCAAAACGGAGGCAAAAGCAGCTCGCAAGGACGCTGCCGTTTCCCTGCCGATTGCCGTTGGGAAGGATACCGCCGAGGTGAAAAAAGAGGAGAAAAAGGATGAAAAGAAAAACGGCAAAGACGACAAAGTGCAAGTCCAAATCTTTGACACTCAAGGCGATACGGTTCGCACCTTCAGCGCCAAATTGGACACCGGCTTGGTGCGCATCTGGTGGAATTTGAACCAGGACGGCGTCCGCTACCCCAGCCGTCGCAAACCCAAACCCGAAGACGACAAGCCTGGCGGCTACTCTGTTTTACCTGGAAAATACAAGCTCGTTTTCACCTACAAAGGCACCCGGGACAGCACCACCGTCACCGTTCACGCCGACCCCCGGTTGAAAATTTCAACCGCCGATTTACAAGCGAAGCAAGCTGCCTACGATGATTTTTACAAGCTGGTGAAAGTAGCAACGGACGGTTTCGACCGCCTCCAGGACGCCAAACAAAGTATCAAACTCGCCAACGACGCCCTCGCCAACGCTCCCGACAGCCTGAAAAAAGCCGTCGCCGACCAGGGTAAAATTTTGAGCGACAGCCTAGCCGCCCTCGAAAAGCGGTTCATGCAGCCCGAAGGTTTGAAGGGCATTCAGCGAAATCCCGATAATATTGTTGGCTTGCTTTTCACCGCCGCAGGCTACATCGGCGACTCCGACGGAGCGCCGAACCAGGCGGCAAAACTGGCGACCGAGCAGGCGAGAAAGGAAGTGGTCAAAACTGCGGCAGACATCAACCGCTTTTTTGAGAAGGATTTTGCGCCGTACCGGCAGAAAGTGGAGGAGGCGGAGTATTCGATTTTTAAAAAGTATGAGCCGTTGAAGGTGGATTGAGATAAGAAAGCCGGTTGGCGAGCGCCGACCGGCTTTTTTCAGACAACTACTGCAAACACATTAATTCCTACTTTTCGCCAACAAAACCGCCAACTATGAAGAAACGAGAAGCATATCCGCTCACCGGCAATCCAAAAAAAGACACATTTCGTTTCAATAGTGTCGGAACGAAAGGTGTCATTCCGAAAATCATCGAATTCAGCCCCTTGCCTGGCGGAAAATGGAACCTTGCTTTTGGCGACGTAAAGGGCAATGACTGGACGGACGACGTGGTCAGCGACAACAACGATATGCGCAAAGTGCTTCAAACCGTTGCCAATGCCGCTCATGCTTTTTCGGAACGATACCCTGACAGAAAAATCCACATCGAACCTTTGGATAATCCACGAAAGCTATTGTACAACCGCCTTATTCAGTTGAAAATGAGTGAAATCGAGGAGACATTTTTGGTCGAGGGCATCTTGCTGGACGAGGATGGCGCAGAAATGGAACCTGAAAAATTTGACCCAGACAAACTGTACGACGCATTCGTCCTGACTCGGAAAAAGCCTAATTTTGAACAATGAAAAATTCATTTGCCATGCGGACAACTTCAGTTCCTGCCAAAGCGAAGCAGCAAGAAATGCCGACGATTATTCATCCAATGTCTGAAACCGAGCTTCGAGAGACGAAGATTTTGCGTGAAAAATCCTGGTTCAAAGAAAAATACCTCAACAGCCTGCGAACAGTTACACGCACTCGGATGAAAAGGCTTCGCAACGAGCAACCCGACTTGCCTTTCAATAAACTCCTCGCTTTGTTGCTCGATGAATTTCCAGCGGAAGCACCTCCGCAACTGATGGCGGTGATGACCAATTTCATCGTGGAAGAATGGGAAAAATCGGAGCGAAGAGATATTGCATTTGCTTGAAAAAAAAGCCGGTCGGCGCTCGCCGACCGGCTTTTTTTTAGCCTTTGCAATGCTCGATAAGTTTCCTGTAAACCTCATTCCCCGCCAGCAACCCCTCGTTCCCCAAAATCACCACGTGCTCCCGTGCCCTCGTCAGCGCCACGTTCAGTTTTCGGTCAACACCTTCTTCCGAAAGTGAAATCAGCGCATCCAACTGCGCCGCTGCATTGGTGCAGAGGGAAATCAAAATCACGTCTCTCGCTCCGCCCTGGTAGCGTTCCACCGTGTCAATCGTCAGCCCGGCGCAGTCTATGTTTTCCCGCTGCAAAACCTCCTGAATCTGAGCGATTTGCGCCCGAAACGGCGTGATAATGCCTATGGATTTGGTGATTTGGTGAGTTGGTGAGTTGGTGGTGGGAGAGCCATTTTCGGCACGATGGCTTTTTTGAAAAAAGCGAACCAGCGCCGCCACCAGCGCCGCTTCGTGCCGGTTCGTCTTGCGGCTGGGGCTTTCCGGGTCAATTTCGGTAGAAAGAAAAACCAGCCGTTTCCGACCCACCACTTGCTCCCAATCAAATTGAAAATCAATGACTTGCAGCGCCAACTCCTGCTGCTGGCGCAATGCGGCGGGGATGTTTTCCGGCAAAATTTTCAGCTTTCCCTCATAAAAATGCACGTTCGGAAAGTGCATGATGTCCCGGTGCATCCGACCCTGGTGGCTCAGGTGAGCGTAAGCCCAATGCCAGCCTTGCGACAGGCAGCGCCGGTAGAGCCGCTCGAACAGCGAATTGCGCAGGTTGTGCAAACCGATGCTTTGCAATTTTTCATCCTCGACGGCGCTGGCGGTTGCGTCCTGCACCACGACGGCAGGCAACTGCTTGTGGTCGCCGACGAGGATGAATTGCTCGAATTGCGGCAGCAAACCGACCAGCGCCGGCTCCAAAATTTGCGAAGCTTCGTCAATGACCACCCGGCGGAATTTTTTCAGTTTCAACAGCGACAGGTTGTTCGACAGCGAAGCCAACGTGCTGACGAAAATGCGGTGCCGCTCCAAAATCTGAATCAATTCTGCCCGCTTCGTCACCTGCCCGATTTTTTTTCCAAGCAGTTGATTTTCAAACTGTTCGCCCGACGAATACTGCGAGCCGATGCGCAAATAAGAATCCCGGATGCCGTCGCCGAGCCTGTCCAAAGCCTCGCAGATTTCGTCCACCGCTCGGTTGGTGTAGGCTAACAGGAGCAGGTTTTCGGAGGTGTTTTCAAAAATCCACTTGGCGAAATGCTTGAGCATTTGGCTGGTTTTGCCGGTGCCGGGCGGGCCCCAAAGCAAGAAATAGTCAGGTGCGGCGAGCATTTTTTCGAGGATAACCGCCTGCTCCTCAGTCAGTTCGACTTGCACTTGCCCCCCGCCATTTTGCAGCTTGGCAGCCTCTTGCCTTGTGGACTCCCCTTCAGGGGTCGGGGGTGACTGCGCAGGCGGTCGAGTCGTCAACAACAACTCCCGCTTCGCCGCCGGGCACTGCGCAAACCGAAACAAACCCTGGTACATCGAATTGAAATTCATGTCCATCTGGTCATGCTCCAGGTTCCAAAATTCATGCTCGCCAAAAATGGTCAGGTTGAATTGCTTCGAGCGCAGCCGCACCGTCACTGCTTGCGGCGTGATAGCCAAAATGGTCACTTTGAAGATTTGAGATTTGAGCGGTGACTGGTGATTAGTGATTGGTGATTGGGCAGATCCCGCAGCCAGTTGCGAACTGCCAACCGGGTACAAAACAGCGATGTCGCCGGGGCGAAAATTTGCCAGCGGATTCGTCCCCTCCGTCTTTTCAAAATGAAGGAGCGGCTCGTCCTGATTCGCCTGGTTCGCCTTGATTTTCAGCGACTTGATAATATGAAAATTCGCCTCCTTTTCCTCTGGCGTGTCGAGCCAAAGCGAGGCGAGACCGTTGGCATTGTCCACGCCATGAATGCCCGTTTTTGCCAGCTGATGTTCCCTTGCGATGAAGCCGGTGAAGGCATTGAAATAGCGCTTATCCAGTTCGCCAAGCGAGCCGTAGGTTTTTTCAAACAGCTCGATGTCCCGCCGATGAAAGCCTTTTAGCTGCGGAAAACGGGCGCCGGTGACCCGCTCCAAAATTAGCGCTTC
>CAZHLB010000424.1:0-6096 GCA_964533005.1 uncultured Saprospiraceae bacterium | reverse complement strand
CATTCCATCAACAATCATGTAATCATTTAATCTTCAATCATTTAATCAAAAAAAAGCAAAGCAAAAGCGAGGCGACGCATATCTGACTCAATCTATTGCCGCCATGAAAAATTCAACCATCGTTTATTGCCTCCTTCTTTGTTTTTTCCTCTCCGCCTGCTCCGATTTGAAGGAAGACACCTCCCAAGTCAAAACCTTCGACGAGCATTTTCAGACGGATGAAGAGGTGAGGAACTTCATCCTGCCTGTTTATACAACATTAAGTGCCGACTATTATTTCCAGGAAATGGCAATGATGGATGGCGTGATTTCTGATGAAATTGTCCGTCCTGCGCAGGGCTATATTTATTCGGATGGCTACTGGCTCAACCTGCAACGGCACCAGTTGAATCCATTAGTTTACGAGCAGCAAAATTTTAATACCTGGAGCTATTGGTACTATGCAATCGAGCAAATCAACCGCTTGTTGCAGACGCTGCAAGCCTCGTCTTTTCCTTCGGTCGTCGAGCCGTACGTAGCCGAGTTGAAAGTGTTCCGGGCATTTTTTTACCTGCAACTGATTGACAAATATGGCAACGTTCCCATCATGGAAGAAGGCGATTTGTTGAACCAAACCTGCACCAGCCCCCGCCCGGAAGTCTTCGCTTTCATCGAAAAATCGTTGCTCGAAAACATGCACTTGCTCTCCAAAAACAAGGGCGGCGACTACCTCGGAAGGATGAATTTTTTCGTGGCGCAAGCCATGCTCGCCAAGCTCTACCTCAACGCCGAAGTCTATCGGGGAGCGCCCGCCTGGAACGAAGCGATTGCCGCTTGCGACGCCATCATCGGCTCCGGTAAGTTCAGTTTGAGCGGCAACTACTTTGACAATTTCAAGATTGACAGCAAAAGCTCGCATGAAAATATCCTGGTAGCCTCCTGCTTTTATTCCCATTGCAATTGGTTTCCGCCTTACGTTTTTTCGCTGCACGGCAGCCACTTGGGTGATTTGGTTGGGGGCGACGCGGGCTACTGGGGAAATACACTGGTCGTCCAGCCTGATTTTTATGGGCGCTACGACAGCCAGGACGCCCGAATCCAGTGCTTTTTTGTGGGGCAGCAGTTTGACGAAGCAGGTAATCCTATCCTCGATTCGCAAGCCGACTCCACCGACCCAGACGGTCTCGCCATCAATTACACGCCTGAAATCAACCTGGATTTTCCGCTCCGGCAGGCGGGCATTCGCTTCGCCAAATTTGAAATTGACACGACTTGCATCAACTCCGTTTTCGATTGCGCAGCCAGTGAGCACGACTACCCCATTTTCCGCTACGCCGATATTTTACTGATGAAAGCGGAGGCGTTGCTGCGCATGAATGCCAGTTCCGGCGAGGCTTTGTCGCTCGTGAATGCCGTGCGGCAACGGTCGGGCGCAGCGCCGTTTGGCGATTTGTCGTTGGAAAAATTGCTGGACGAGCGGGGGCGGGAGTTGTTTTTTGAAGGCTGGCGGCGGTCGGATTTGATTCGGTTTGGCAAGTTCAACGAGGCTTGGTGGGAGAAGGAGGCGGATGCCGATGGGCACGTGAATTTGTTTCCGATTCCGGCGGAGGCGATTTATGCAAATTCTTGCCTCGCTCAAAATCCAGGGTATTAGACCCAAGTGCTGTTAGCACTTGAAGTGCTAACAGCACTGCCCGAAGAAACTTATTTCACCAAATCTTCCAGGCGAATCTGAACGCCTTCGACCACTTCCACGTCGGCGCTCCAGTCGAAAGTCAGCCAGGGCGGCTGGGCGGTAGCGATGCAAACGAGTTTTTCTTTGGTAAATATCCAGATGACTTTTTTGACGCCGAAGGCGAGGTAATCTTTGATTTTTCCTTGGATGTACTCCATTTCGGTCATGGCTTCCAATTCGGCTTGCACGTCAATTTCGATGATGACTTCGGGCGGCAGGTTGGAAAATTTGGGTTCCCACCGCCAATTTTCAGCCAAATAAATGGCGAAGTCAGCGCCCCGTTTGTCGTCTTTGGAGATGTTGAGTCCCAGTTCTCCGGTGGCTATTTCATAGCCTAATTTTAGGAGCAATAACCCAATGAAAGCGGATATTCTCGCTTTTAACCCTGCTTGCAGTTGACTTTCCATTTTGATTTCCTCCGATGTTTTTGTTTTGTTCAACACGTCCTTGTAGCCCTTGTAGTAAATCGGTTTGCCTCTCACCACTTCGTAAATGAGGCTTTCCGGAATTTTTACGGCGGGCTTCTTCCTGCTTTTTTTTTGAACGGCGACCGTTTCAATCATGGCTTTGATTTTTTTTTCCAAAGGTAGTTGCGAAGCGACACGAAGGCAAAGATGGCAGGCACTTTTTCTAACCCGGTTTCGCCGAGCCGGGAATACTGAATATTTTCGCCCCCTCGCACAAAATCGCCCGCTTTCGACACAACTGACAATCCATGCTCAACAAACTGACACTTCTCGCTGCTGCGTTGCTCGTTTTTTTTGCCTGTAAAAAATCTGCACAAGACCTCCCCGCCGACACGCTTTTCACCGAAATGCCCGCCGCTGTCACTGGCATCGAGTTCGCCAATAACCTCGAATTCCGCCAGGATTTCAACATCTACACCTACCGCAATTTTTACAACGGCGGCGGCGTCGCCATCGGAGATGTCAATAACGACGGGCTTTCCGACCTCTATTTCACTTCAAACATGGCTGAAAATCGCCTTTACCTGAACCGGGGAAATCCCGAAAAGCCGGGACAGGCTTGGCAATTTGAAGACATCACCGAAAAAGCGGTCGTCGCCGGAACGAGGCAATGGAGCACCGGTGTCGCCATGGCAGACGTCAACGGCGACGGCTGGTTGGATATTTACGTCTGCAATTCCGGCGACGTGGAAGGCGACAACCGGGAGAACGAGCTTTTCATCAATCAGGGTGGAAGCGGCGAATCGGGCATCCCGATTTTTAAAGAACAAGCCAAAGAATACGGTCTCGCCGACCCCGGCTTGAGCACCCACGCCGCTTTTTTCGACTACGATAAAGACGGCGACCTCGACATGTACCTGCTCAACAATTCCTTCCGCAGCATCGGTAGTTTCGACTTGCGCAAGAATGAGCGGAACAAACGTGACCCGCTCGGTGGGCACAAACTTTTCAGAAATGATGCCGCCCCCAGTCACCAATCACCAGTCACCAATCACCATTTCACCGACGTCAGCGAGCAGGCTGGAATTTACGGCAGCATCATCGGTTTCGGTCTCGGCGTCACCGTCGGCGACGTGGACAAGGACGGTTGGCAGGACATCTACGTTTCCAACGATTTTTTCGAGCGGGACTACCTCTACGTGAACAACCAGGACGGCACTTTCCGGGAAGTTCTGCCTGAAAGCATGGGCAGCATCAGCGCCGCCTCGATGGGCGCCGACCTCGCCGACATCAACAACGACGCCCTGCCCGACCTCTTCGTCACCGAAATGCTCCCGGAAACGGAAGCCCGCTTGAAAATGAAAACCACCTTCGATAGCTGGAACCGCTACCGGGAGGCGGAAGGCAGCGGCTACCATCACCAGTTTACGAGGAATATGTTGCAGTTGAATCTGGGTGTGGTGCATCATCCCTCATCCCTCACCCCTCATCCCTCCTTCGCCGAGGTGGGTCGCTTCGCAAAAGTCGAAGCCACCGACTGGAGTTGGGGGGCGCTCATTCAAGACTACAACAACGACGGATGGAAAGACATCTTCGTCGCCAACGGCATCTACCAAGACCTGACTGACCAGGACTTTTTGCAGTTCGTCGCCAGCGACGAAGTCAAAAAATCCATCATCAGCCGGGAGGGCGTGGACTTCAAAAAGCTGGTGGATTTAATTCCTTCCGAGCCTGTTCCGAACTATTGTTTCATGGGGCAGGGCGACCTGAAATTTGTCAATCAAGCAAAAGAATGGGGTGTCGCCAAGCCTGGTTTTTCCAACGGCAGCGCCTACGGCGACCTCGACAACGACGGCGACCTCGACCTCGTGGTGAATAATTTGAACTCACCCGCCTCCATTTTTCGCAACAACGGCGAGAAGCTGATGCCACAAAATCATTGGTTGAGCGTGACGCTGAAAGGCGAAGGTGGCAACACTTTCGCCGTCGGCGCAAAGCTGACCGCCAGGGTGAAAGGCAAGACTTTTTACCTGGAACACAACCCCATCCGGGGCTTTGAATCTTCGATGGATTACCGGCAGCACTTTGGCTTGGGAGATGCGCAAATGGTTGATACGCTGCTGGTTGAGTGGTATTATGGCAAGGCGACTTTGATGACAAATGTGCCTACGAACCAGTTTTTGACGCTGAACGAAAAGGACGCTCAAGCGCCACCCCCCACCCCTAAAGGGGAGTCAGACGCAGCCAGGCCCCTGCCTTCAAACTTGCTTTTGCAAGATGTCACCGCCTCGGTGAAACTCGATTTCAAGCATCACGAAAACCTCTTCGTTGACTTCGACCGGGACAGGCTGGTCTATCACATGATTTCCACCGAGTCACCCAAAATGGCGGTCGGCGACGTGAACGGCGATGGGCGGGATGACTTTTTTATCGGCAACGCCAAAGACTCGCCGGGGGCGCTTTTTGTGCAGGCGGCGGGTGGCGGTTCTGGGGGTGCGGGTGGTTTTTCAAAAACAAACCAGGCAATTTTTGAAGCTGACAAAGACAGCGAAGACAGCGGTTCCGCCTTTTTTGATGCCGACGGCGATGGCGATTTGGACTTGTACGTGGCGAGTGGCGGCAACGAATTTTCCAGCAGTTCTTCGGCGCTTGCCAGCCGGTTGTATCTGAACGATGGCAGGGGAAATTTTTCAAAATCCAACCAATTGCTGCCCGCTGGGAAATTTGAAAGCACCTCCTGCGTCGTCCCCGCCGACTTCGACGGCGACGGCGACAACGACCTTTTTGTCGGGGTGCGGCTGATACCATTTTATTATGGTGTGCCCGGCAACGGCTACTTGTTGCAAAACGACGGCAAGGGCATTTTCAAAAACATCGCCTCGCAGGTCGCCCCCGACTTCAAAGAATTGGGAATGATAACCGACGCCTGCTGGCTCGACGCCGACGGCGACCGTGACCTCGACCTCGCAGTTGCAGGTGAATGGATGCCGGTCGTTCTTTTCACGAATAAAAACGGCAGGTTCACAAAATCCGAACTGACCCCACCCGGCTGGTGGAACTGCCTCGAAGTCAGTGACTTGAACGCCGACGGCAAGCCCGACCTCGTCGCTGGAAATCACGGTTTGAACTCTCGCTTCCGGGCGAGCGAGGAAAAGCCAGTGACCTGCCACGTCAACGATTTTGACAAAAACGGCACGGTCGAGCAGATACTTTGCCAGTTCAACAGCGAGAAATCTTACCCGATGGCGCTGCGCCACGACCTGGTTTCGCAGATGCCCTGGCTCAAAAAGAAGTACCTGAAATATGCCAGCTACAAGGAGCAGACTTTCGAGGACATTTTCACGCCGGAGCAGCGCCAGGGCACACTCACGCTCGAAGCCAAGCGACTGGAAACCAGCGTGTTGATGAATCTGGGCGGCGGTAAATTCGAGGTGGCAGCCTTGCCGCAGGCGGCGCAATTTTCCCCGGTTTACGCCATCCTGCCTGGCGATTTCGACGGCGACGGTAAGCCGGACTTGCTGCTTGGCGGCAATCTTTTCAACGTAAAACCGGAGGCGGGGCGGTACGATGCGAGCTATGGTTGCTTCTTAAAAGGCAAGGGCGACGGGCAGTTTGAAGCCTTGCCGATGCAACGGTCGGGGCTGCACGTGGAGGGCGAAGTGCGGGATTTTGCGGTTTTGAAAAAGGGAAATGAGAGGCTGGTGGTGGTGGCGAGGAATGATGATGTGCCGGTGGTTTTTCAGGTGAAATCAAACAAGCTGCAATGAAAATTCAAACTGAAGCGGAAAGCACAATCACTATTCATATTGAGACACCGCCGCTGCCGCCGGTTTGCAACCGGCGCTTGCAGGCATTTTCATCAGATCAAAACACTGTTTTTCATAAAGAAACTATCGCTTTGCTGCAACTGTCGAGAAGCGCCGGTTGCAAACCGGCGGCAGCAGGAATGATTTTGCAAGCTAAAAACTTGCATTG
>CAZHLB010000423.1:0-6099 GCA_964533005.1 uncultured Saprospiraceae bacterium | reverse complement strand
GCAGACAGTTGTTTCATGCAGACGCCACATGAGCCCAAAATTAAAACAATGAAAAATCTCCTCTTTTGCCTTCTTCTCCTTTGCCCCCTCGCGGCAATTTTTTCCCAAGCCCGCGTCACCCTCGACGCCGACCTCGGAAAAGACACCATTTCACGCCATATCTATGGGCACTTTTCCGAGCACCTCGGACGCTGCATTTATGGCGGCTTTTTTGTCGGCAACGACAGCAAAATCCCCAACAAGGCTGGCGTTCGGACGGACGTCATCGAGGCTTTGAAAAAAATGAAAATCCCTAACCTGCGCTGGCCCGGCGGCTGCTTCGCCGATACCTACCACTGGAAAGACGGCGTCGGCGACAAAGCCAAACGCCCGACCATCGTCAATACCTGGTGGGGCGGCGTCACCGAAGACAACAGCTTCGTCACCCACGACTTCCTCAACCTTTGCGAAGAACTTGGGACGGAGCCTTACATCTCCGGCAACGTCGGCAGCGGCACGGTGCAGGAGCTTGCCGACTGGGTTCAGTACACCACTTTCGAAGGCAAAAGCCCGATGTCGGATTGGCGGCGGCAAAATGGGCGGGACAAACCCTGGAAGGTGCGCTACTGGGGACTTGGCAACGAAACCTGGGGCTGCGGCGGCAATATGACGCCTGAATATTACGCCAACGAATACCGCCGCTTCGCCACTTATGCCAATGCCACCTGGGGCGACGAAAAGATTTTCCGCATTGCCGCCGGCGCAGGCGGCGACGACTATCGCTGGACGGAAGTCATCATGCGGGACATTCCCCATTCGTTGCTGCAAGGCGTTGGCGTTCATCATTATTCGGTCATTAACTGGAGCAAAAAAGGCTCTGCCACGCAGTTCACCGAGGAGCAATATTTCACGACTATGCGGGAGGCGTTGCGAATGGAGGAGCTTGTCACCCGCCACGGAACTATCATGGACAAGTACGACCCGAAGAAAAAAGTGGCGATGATGGTGGACGAATGGGGCGGCTGGTACGACGTGGAGCCGGGCACGAACGGAGCTTTTCTTTTTCAGCAAAATACCATGCGGGATGCCATGCTGGCAGGCGTTTCGCTCAATATTTTCAACAACCATTGCGACCGGGTGCGCATGGCGAACCTGGCGCAAACCGTGAATGTGCTGCAAGCCGTCGTTTTGACGGAGGGCGAAAAAATGCTGCTCACGCCGACCTATCACGTCTTTGAAATGTATGCCCCTCACCAGGACGCCATTTTGCTGCCGCTGAGTTTGCAAACGCCTGACTATCAATTAGGAAATGATAAACTGCCTGCCGTTTCCGCCTCCGCTTCGAAGGACAAGGAGGGGCGAATTCACGTTTCTTTGGTGAACATTGATGCTCAAAAATCGCAGGAAGTCTCGGTGGATTTGCGAGGCGCAGCGGTCAAAACCGTGAGCGGCAGGGTTTTGACTTCGGCAAAAATTCAAGACCACAACACTTTCGAGCAACCGGAAAAAGTGAAGCCTGCCGTTTTCACCGGGGCGGCGCTGAAGGGGAATGTGATGAACGTCAAAATGCCGCCGTTTTCAGTGGTTGTTTTGGAATTGAAATAAGCCTGAGTTCAGGCTGTCCAGCAAAGCCGGAACATCGGTACCAAACGCAGACCATCCAGTTTTCACGTCCCGTTACCGCCGGGAAGAAATTGAGAATAATTAGAGAACCCACCTTTCCGAAAGTTTGAAACTTTCGGAAAGGTGGGTTCTATCGGAATATTCATCCTTATGTTATATGGAAATTGGAAAACTATGGCAAGCACAAAAAAACCTTCCATCATTCGCCACTATTTACCGCATACTCGCCGCCAAAATGCCGTCGCTTCAGAGTGACTCGCCCTGAATAGCAATATGCTTAAGCTGGGACAGGAAAAAGAAAAAGAACGAAACAGGTTTCAAAAGACCACTTACAATACCCCTTCATTCACCTGCCTATGCGCAAAATCCACCGCCCTGGCGGTCAGTGCCATGTAGGTGATGCTCGGATTTTGCGTACCGGAACTCGTCATGCAAGCTCCGTCGGTGACAAAGACGTTGGGCGCTCCATGCACTTGATTCCATTTGTTCAGAACGCTGGTTTTGGCATCCTTGCCCATGCGGGCGGTGCCCATTTCGTGGATGCAAGCGCCGACGGCGGTCGGTTCGTTGCGATGAGTGATGTCCGTGCAACCGGCGGCTTCCAGCATTTCCACGGCGCAGGCGACGCCGTCTTCCCGAAGCTTGGTTTCGTTATCCCGGAGCTTGGCGTCGAAGACGATGGTGGGCATGCCGTGTTTGTCGGGCTTGTCGAAATTGAGGAACATTCGATTGTCGTGGTAAGGCAAAATTTCTCCAAAACAAGACATGCTAACGCGATACGGACCCGGCTTGAAAATGCCGTTTTTCAGTTCCTCGCCAAGCAGCCCGTCGGGCGAGTTGGCGCTCCTGACGGCTTGACCCTGGTAACCGAAGCCCCGCAAGTAGTCCTTGCGGCGGCTGGCTTCGTCAATATTGCGGAAGCGGGGGATGTAAAAGCCGCCGGGCTTGCGCCCTTTGTAGTATTTGTCCTCGAAACCGGGCAGTGTGCCGGAAGCTCCCATTTCGTAGTGATGGTCCATCATGTTATGCCCCAGTTCGCCGCTGGCGTTGCCCAACCCGTTGGGGAAGCGCTCCGAGCGACTGTTGAGCAAAATGGCTGTCGTGCCGATGGTGCTGGCATTGCAGAAAATGATGCGGGCAAAAAATTCAAGCTGCTCGCCCGATTCGGCATCCTTGAGGCGCACGCCGGTGGCTTTGCCAACTTTCGGGTCGAACACGATTTCGCTGACGATGCTGTTCGCCCGGATGCTCAGGTTGCCGGTTTCTTCCGCCACCGGAAGCGTTGCTGACAGGCTGCTGAAATAAGACCCATAGGGGCAGCCGCGCCAACAGCGATTGCGGCTCTGGCACTTTCCCCGTTTGCCTTTGTGAACCTCCGGGTTGTATTCGGAAAGGTTGGCGACCCGCCCCGGCGTGACGACCCTGCCGGGGAATGTTTTTCCAATTGCTTCCCGCAGGTGCTGCTCGGCGCAATTGAGCGGGAAGGGGGGGAGAAATTTGCCGTCGGGCACTTGTTTTAGCCCTTCTTTTTGCCCCGCCACGCCGACGAAAGTTTCCACGTAATCGTACCACGGTGCGATGTCTTTGTAGCGGATGGGCCAATCCACGCCAACGCCTTCCTTGCCGTTTGCCTCGAAATCAATGTCGCTCCAGCGGTAGCATTGCCGCCCCCACATAATGGAGCGCCCGCCGAGGTGATGCCCCCGAATCCAGTCGAAGCGGGTCACTTCGTCGTAGTCGTAGTCCGAGTCTTTGTTGACAAAAGGCAGGTGGTCTTCCCGCACCCACCATCGCAGGCGGTTTTGCTTGAAATAGTGCTGGGCGATTTCCTCGGCGGAGACCATGTTCTGGTTTTTGAAATCCCAATCATCCAGCCCTGCCGTCGGGTAGTCGCCGTGCGTACGCATGGGACCGCGTTCCAGCACGAGGGTTTTGTAGCCTTTTTTGCAAAGTTCCATTGCGGCGAAGCCGCCGCTGATGCCGGAACCGATGACGATGGCGTCGAATTTCGCCCCGTTTTGTATTGGGTTGCTCATATTGCCCAGAGTTTTCCGCCTGCTTCTTCCACTGAAATACACGGTTGGTATTCCCCCGGTACGGGCAGGTAGTTGAGATATTTTGTGCCGATTTCTGCGCTGGAAAGGTAGTAGGCGATGGTCTGCTGCCGCAGGTCGAGCCAGGCTTCCTTGACGGGCGAAGATTCCAGCCCGTGCAGGATTTGCACTTGCGCAGCCGCATTTTTATTTTGAAAACCAGCCATTGCCAGTTGCTCCGTCAGCGCCGTGAAGTCTTTTCGGAAATCCGCCTGTTGCTCCGCCGTATAGACTTCGCCCACCATCGAGTCAATGACCCGGTGGACGCCTGCTTCCGATGCGGAAGGGCTGTCCGTTTTGGGTAAAATCACGTCCACGAGCGAGCGCAGTTGGCTCATTTCGTTTTCGTTGAAAAACTTCGGCTGGTAATTGTCCGCCGCCGCCGCATCGGACTGGCAGCCGGAGAGGATGATGCTCGCCAGCGGCGCGCTGACAACTGCGCCGGTGAGGTAGGCGGTGTACTTGAGTATGGTTCGTCTTTTCATTATTGAAAAATTGAGACTTAAACTGGACTTACAAAATGGCTTTTTCAAAGGGTTAAAGATTGGATTTATAACCCACTATATGGCACAATTCTGATACCGTATTTCAAACTATCTTTCAAAATGATATCTTTTTGAAGGAACTCATACACAGACTGAATGTCGCTCTTTCCATCTTTTCTATCGTTGATATGAATAAAATGGAACAGCTCATAATGGTAGTTGTGCGGTTTAGTTTGTTCATATTTTAGGCTCAGTTTCACACCATCAATAGAGTCACGCTTTGATGAGCGAAATTTTATCGGGATGTCTCTCCTTGGGCAGAACGTAAAACTCGGAATCAAATCTTCCCCAATTTCAGCAGTATATAATCTGATACTGTCAATCAAAAATGAAGGAACAAAGAAGTCCATAAATTCCTGATTATTTGTCAGGAAGGTGAAACAACTGCCGGGTTCTTTTTTATACCCGCCATATCTTCCTCCATCAGAAATCTGAATCGTTTTAAAACTATCAAGCTGTTGATAGGCAAAAAACGTATCGCGATGCCGCAGTAAAAATTCAGAATACGCTTGAATGGCATCCGCTTTTTGAAATGGTTCTTCTTTAAAAATCTCTTTTTTGAACGCCTCTTTGGAATCTTTTAAAATCGCTTTTTCATCCACCGCCAAAAAATTACAACTGCTCAAAAGAGCATAGAAAAGAACCATCCATATCCTGGGTTTCAATACTTTGACATTCATTTCTATTGCTTGAAAATGAATCTGCAATTTGGGCATCAAATCGTAATCCGCCTGCCCTCCCTCGCCGATTTCTGAATCGCCTCCACCACTCGAATATCCCGCATTCCTTCCTCGCCCGGCACAAGCACGGCAGTATTGTTCAGGATAGCCAGCGCGTTGTCGTCCATCTGCTTCGTCTGCTGGTTTTCGATAAAATGGTCAATCACCTCTCCTCGGCTGTTCATGCCTTTGATGCCGTTGTACTGCTGAAAAGGTTGCAGACGATACCAGCCATTTTCGGCGGTCACTTCCAGGGTATTGATGTTCATGCCGAGGCTGGTCATGCAGTTTGCGAGTGCGCCGCTGGGAAATTCCAATTGAAACATCGTCGTCTCGTCGGCTTTGGCGAAGCGTTCCGGCTCGTCGGTTTTCTCCTGCGCAACGACGGCGATTGGCTCTTCGCCGACGCAGTACCGGGCGGCATTGAGCGAATAAACGCCCATGTCGTACATGGCTCCGCCGCCTTTATTTTGCTCCATTTTCCAGTGGTCTGTCCATTTCTGCCAGCCTGCCCGGAAGCCGGCGGAGGCAGTCACGAATTTGACCTGCCCGAAGGTTTTTTCTCTGCCGTAGCGAATGATTTGCTGCGTGTTCGGCTCGTGCTGCATGCGGTAGCCGATGGTCAGTTTCACCTTGTTTTTTGCGCAGGCGTCAATCATGGTTTGGCATTCCGCCTCCGTCATCGCCATTGGTTTTTCGCACCAAACCTGCTTGCCTGCATTGGCTGCCCGCACGACGAAATCCTTGTGCAAAAAGGGCGGCAGCACCACATAGACTACGTCAATGTCAGGGTTGTTGGCGATGCTGTCGAAGTTGTCGTAGTTGTAAATGTTCTGGTCGGAGAGGCGGTGCTGCTGCTGCCACCTGGCTGCTTTTTCCGGCGAGCCGGTGACGATGCCAGCGAGTTTGCAATGCTTGGTGAGTTGCAGCGCCGGGGCGAGCAGGTCAGTGCTGTAATAGCCCAGACCCATGAGAGCGACGTTGACGTGCTCTTTTTTCTTTTTGAAAATGATGTTGGGAAAGGCGCTTGCACCGACGGCGAGGGCTGCTGCGCCGACGCCGATTTGCTTGATGAATTGCCTGCGATGTGCCATGATATTGAAATTGGGACATTTGGATATTAGATAATAATGGGAACGC
>CAZHLB010000422.1:0-6105 GCA_964533005.1 uncultured Saprospiraceae bacterium | reverse complement strand
TGCAGGCCCTTGCGCGTGCCATAACCCCCAAAAAACCCCGACATCGTCCACCACATCAACAATCATGTAATCGTCAATCGTCAATCAAAAAGAACATCAAATTGGAGCTGCACTCGCCAGAACATGAGTGAATCAGTTTTCCACCGTCATGAGCCTTTTAGCAAAAATAACAACCTTGAACCTGCTGCTAGCTCTGATAGCATTTAGCCTTGGCGGGTTCCGGGTTTACCAGAAATTCAGGTATGAAATTCAACGGGAGACCGACTTCACGCTTATGGAGAGTTTTGACGAACTGGAACAGTCCCTCCGCTCCGGCGTCGAAGCTGCTGACCTGGAAACCCGTTTCATGCGCATCACCCCCGTAGCGGTGGCATTGCCCGACACAACAAGGGTTCTATCGGACACCGTCGCTATGCACCCCATTTTGAAAAGAACGGAGGTGTTCCGCAAACTGGTCGCTTTTCGCCAAATCAACGGGCAGACTTATCGCTTTATGGTAATGAACGTGGTGATAGAGCAAAGTGACATCCGCCGCATCGCAAGGCATATTTTACAGGATTTATTCATTGTATTGGGAGGCATCCTGCTGGTCTTCAATTTTATATTTTCGAGGAGGTTGTTCCGTCCCTTCAAGGAGACTTTGGGCAAAATAAAAACCTTCACTTTGCAATCCGGGGAATTGCCAGTATTTCCCAAAACCACCACCAGCGAGTTTAAACTATTAAATGATTTCCTGTCCGCCATGCTCCACAAAGCGCAACAAGATTATCGTAGCCTGAAAGAGTTTTCCGAAAATGCCTCCCACGAGATGCAAACACCACTGGCGGTGGCAAGCGGCAAACTGGAGCTTTTACTTGAAACGCCCGAGCTGGACGACGGGCAAGTGCAACTGGTGCAAGAAGCCAAAGAAGCCATGGCTCGCCTATCAAAAATGGGCGAATCATTGCTCCTGTTGACCAAAATCGAAAACCTGGAGTTTGTGCCGGAAAAAGCAATTGATTTTACAGGCATCCTTCAAAAAAACCTGACCATATTTTCTGATTTAGCCGGCATGAAAGGTCTGCAATTCTCTGCCCGGGCAACTCCGTCCGTGATGGTTCGGATAGACCCTTCGCTCGCCCATATCCTGATTGGAAACCTTTTGAAAAACGCCATCCGCCACAATGTTGAAAACGGCTGGATTAAGGTAGAACTGAATGCCCATTCGCTGAAAGTCAGCAATTCCGGGGCTGCTCCGCCCGTGCCGGTCAATCAATTATTTAAGCGTTTCCAAAAAAGCAACCAATCGAATAAGTCCCTGGGGTTAGGGTTGTCCATAGCAAAAAAAATTTGTGACGTGAACGGGATAGCCATTGATTATACGTACCAGGACGGCGTGCACCAGGTGGAATGCAGTTTTAACATGCTTTAACGCCAACTTCAAATTTGCTTCAAAATCTCTTCAAAATTTAGCCAAACTCTTGCCCCCACCTTTGTTCCGTCTTACCAAAAGAAGCAAAAACAGAAAAATGAAAATATTCCTGATTGCAATTTTTGCCTTCGCCAGCGTGTCCCTGCAAGCTCAAATCATCAAGGGCAAAGCCACAGATGCACAAACGGGCGCACCCCTCCCCTACGCCACCATCAGCCTTTTTTTAAAGACGGACAGCTCCCTCGTGGACG
This sequence comes from uncultured Saprospiraceae bacterium, assembly GCA_964533005.1. Classification (GTDB taxonomy): domain Bacteria; phylum Bacteroidota; class Bacteroidia; order Chitinophagales; family Saprospiraceae; genus UBA6168. The sequence goes on along the minus strand of CAZHLB010000422.1, from coordinate 4,443 downwards.
GCAACATCACCGATGATGCAGGCATATTTATCATAGAAACCAAACCCGGTTCTTATTTCGCCAAGGTGGAATTCCTGGCTTACGAGCCTTTTTTTATTGACAATATAACGGTGGGCAAAACAGCCGTTGACCTCGGCGCCATCCAACTGAACCCATCCTCCACCACCTTGGAAGAAGTAGTGGTGCAGGCGGAAAAAAGCACCATGCAAATGTCGTTGGACAAGCGCATTTTCAACGTGGGCAAAGACCTCGGAAATGCAGGCGGCAGCGCCGCCGAACTGCTCTCGAACATCCCTTCCGTACAGGTGGACGTGGAAGGAAACGTCAGCCTGCGGGGCAGCGGCAATGTGCGCATTCTGATTGACGGCAAACCTTCCGGGCTGGTCAGTTTTAATGGGGCGGCGGGTTTGCAGCAGTTGCAGGGCAGCATGGTCGAACGGGTGGAAATCATCACCAACCCCAGCGCCCGCTATGAAGCCGAGGGTGTCGGCGGCATCATCAACATCATTTTGAAAAAGGAAAGGAAAAACGGACTGAACGGCTCGTTCGACCTGATAGCCGGGCAACCCGACAACTACGGCATCGGCTTGAACCTCAACTACCGGCACGAACGCCTCAATTTTTTCATCAACTACGGCATTTCCTACCGCCGCTCGCCCGGCGACGGCTCGGTCTATCAGCGCGTATTTGGCGGGGATACCACTTTCATTTACCGCCAGACCAACACAAGGGACAATGAGAGTCTGAACCAGAATATCCGAGGTGGGCTGGACTTGTATTTCAACCCGAAAAACATCCTCACCGCCGCCTACACTTTCCGCCGCAGCGACGGTACCCGCATCATGGACATCGAATACCGGGACTTCATTTTTGATGAAAATAACCTGGTGTCAATTAACACCCGTACCCAGGACGAAAAGGAAAAAGAGCCTAATTCCGAATATTCGATAACCTACAAAAAAACCTTCGACCGCAAAGGGCAGGAATTCACCGCCGATGTCCGCCTGCTCGACTATTGGGAGGACAGCGACCAGGATTTCACAGAGCAGTATTTCCTGACGGACGGCTCACCAAGCGGCATACCGGATTTGCTCCAAAATTCCTACAACTATGAAACGGAGCGCCAATATTTATTTCAGGCTGATTACGTTCACCCTTTCTTGAAAGAGGGTAAAATCGAGGGCGGGTTGAGGAGTTCGTTCCGCGACATGGACAATGAATTCCTCGTGACCGAACTCAAAGACGGGAATTGGGAAACCGTCAATGGATTGGACGACCGGTTTTTATACGATGAAAACATACTTGCCGCTTATGGGATTTTCGGCAATAAAACAGGCAAATTCTCTTACCAATTGGGGTTGAGAGCCGAATACACGGACGTGACAACGAAATTGGTGGAAACCAATGAAGTGAACCCCCGCAACTATACCAACTTCTTCCCCAGCGCCCATTTGACATATTCCCTGCCCAACGATAACGCCATGCAAGTGAGCTACAGCAGGCGGATACGCCGCCCCCGCTACAACGACCTCAGCCCCTTCGTCACCTACTCCGACGACCGCAACTACTGGAGCGGCAACCCCGACCTGGAACCGGAATTCACGGACGCTTACGAACTGGGGCATATCAAATACTTTGAAAAAGGCTCGCTTACCTCATCCTTGTACTATCGCCACACCACTGGGAAAATCGAGCGCATCCGCCGCGTGGACGCCGAGGGCAACGCTGCCACACGCCCCGAAAACCTAAGCATGGAAGACGCTTTCGGGCTGGAGTTCACCACCGCCTACGACTTGATGCAATGGTGGAAACTCGACGCCAACTTTAACTTCTTCCGCGCCATCACCGACGGCGGCAACCTTCCCGATAGCTATCGGGACGATTTCAAAAGCGACACCTACACCTGGTTCACCCGCCTGGCCACCCGGTTTGTTTTTTGGAAGAACACAGACCTCCAATTGCGCGGCAATTACGAGGCGAAAATGCAGACCCCACAGGGCTACCGCAAGCCCAACTACTTCCTCGACGTGGCGATAAGCAAAGACATTTTGAAAAACAACGGCACCCTCACCCTCAATGTCAGCGACCTGTTCAACACCCGCCGCCACCGCTTCGTATCGGAAGGTGAGACCTTTTATACTTACAACGACTTCCAATGGCGGCGCAGACAGGTGAACCTGACTTTCAGTTACCGCCTGCATCAGCAAAAAAAGAAGGGCAAACCCGCTATGGAAGAAGGCAGTGATTTTTAAATCCTGAAGCACGTATTTTATTTTACCAACCATGCCTCGTATGGAACGGATTGTTCATGAAATATTCGTGGAAAGCTGTGCTATTCGTGGCTTTTTTTAAATCATCTGAATTATGAAAAAATCAATTTTTTATGTTTCCCTTTTTGCCTTGATTGGCTTCATAAGTGCCTCTTTCATCTCAAAACAGGAAACCGCAAACCAGCCAACGACACTGCATTCAGCAACCGCCGAAACGAAATGGACGGTTGACAAGGCACACTCTTCGGTCAAATTCACGGTCACCCATCTCGTGATTTCTGAAGTGGAGGGTTCTTTCAAGGTGTTCGACGGCACAATGACCCACTCCAAACCGGATTATTCCGACGCCAAAATCAACTTCACGATAGATGTATCCTCCATCAACACAGACAACGAAGGACGTGACAAACACCTGAAAAGCGACGATTTCTTTGGCGCTGTTTCGTATCCGCAAATCAAATTCGAAGGGACAGCTTTTACTCCGCAGGGCGGAAACAAATACAAGCTGACTGGCAATCTGACCGTAAAAGACGTGACCAAACCCGTGACCTGGGATGTAACTTATGGCGGCACTGCCGTCGCACGGGGCACGACCAAAGCGGGTTTCAAAGCAAAAACCACTATCAACCGCTTTGATTACAACCTGAAATGGAACAATATGACCGAGGCAGGCGGGCTGGTTGTCGGCGAGAATGTGGATATAGTAGTAAACTTGGAAATGAACCAGGCAAAGGAGTAACCGCTGAGGGAGGTGAATAGACATTCCAGGCTTTGAAAACCTGGAATGTCTCAATTTTTAAACCGCCTGTTTCGCCTCGGATTCTTAATTCAATACACCCATGTTTCATAAGTTGACGACATTGGCTGTCCCTTGACAGCCACACATCAATCAGTCATTTTTATCAACATGAAAAAAACAATTACTTTCTTCACTGTCCTATTCCTCCTAACCGCAACCGCCATCCCAGCCCAAAAAAATTGGACGGAAACCGTCATCGGCAAAATCATCACCATCCAGAACAAGGGCGGGCAGACCATCGCCTACTCCGCCGATTCCGGCGTCAAAATCCTCACCGTGGACGGCTTCGCCTTCAAGGACTTGAACCGGAACGGCAAATTGGACAAGTATGAGGATTGGAGCCTGCCCTTCGACGAGCGGGCAAAGGATTTGGCTTCGCAAATGAGCGTCGAGCAGATAGCGGGTCTCATGCTGTACAGCCGCCACCAGAGCATCCCGGCAAGGACGACCGGCTATTTTGCGGGCACCTACAAGGGCAAGACTTTCACGCAAGGCGAAACAAACCCAACCGACCTGACCGACCAGCAGCTTGAGTTTTTGACGAAAGACAACCTCCGTCACGTGCTCATCACTACTGTCGTTTCGCCGGAGGCGGCGGCGCAATGGAACAACAAGGCGCAAGCCCTTTGCGAGGGTATCGGACTCGGAATCCCCGCCAACAACAGCTCCGACCCACGCCACGGTACAGTGAGCAGCGCCGAGTACAATGCCGGCTCCGGTGGCAATATCTCGATGTGGCCCAACTCGCTCGGTCTCGCCGCCACATTCGACCCGACGGTGACGGAACGCTTCGGGCAAGTGGCTGCCGCCGAGTACAGGGCATTGGGCATCGCCACGGCACTTTCCCCTCAAGTGGACATCGCCACCGAACCCCGCTGGATGCGTTTCAACGGTACTTTTGGCGAAAGCCCTTGGCTCTCGGCAGCGATGGCCGAAGCCTATTGCAGCGGCTTCCAGACCTCCCCCAAAGACAAAGAAATCGCCGACGGCTGGGGCAACGGCAGCGTGAACGCCATGGTGAAGCACTGGCCCGGTGGCGGCAGTGGTGAAGCGGGCAGGGATGCGCACTATGCCATCGGAAAATTCGCCGTGTATCCCGGTGGGCAGTTCGACAAGCACCTCATCCCGTTTACCGAAGGCGCTTTTAAACTAAAGGGCAAAACCAAAATGGCGTCAGCCATCATGCCCTACTACACCATCTCCTGGAACCAGGACACGAAGAACGGCGAGAACGTCGGCAATGCGTACAACTCATACATTATCAACGATTTGCTCCGCAAAAAATACGGCTACGACGGCGTCGCCTGCACCGACTGGGGCATCACGGGCGACCATACGGTGATGAACTCGTTCATCGGCGGCAAGCCCTGGGGC
>CAZHLB010000421.1:854-6108 GCA_964533005.1 uncultured Saprospiraceae bacterium | reverse complement strand
TGAGGTGTACTATCACCTGTTTCAGCATGGGCTGTGACTCATGTTTATCAACCTATAAAAATGAACAAGTCTTTTATTCAATCCATCCTACCCGCCATTTTACTGGCGACGTCAATTTTTATGGTGCAATGCAAAAACGAAACGCCACCCGCCCAAGCGGAGACGCCACCACCTGTCCAAGCAGTTTCAAAATCTGCCTACGGAACCACCCCCGCCGGGCAAGCAGTGGACAAATTCACCCTCAAAAACAAGCAGGGGATGCAGGTAGAAGTAATCACCTATGGCGGCATCATTACCTCGTGGACAGCGCCGGACAAGGCGGGCAACTACGCCAACGTGGTGCTCGGCTACGACAGTTTGGCGCAGTACATCAAAGCCACCCCGTACTTCGGGGCACTGATTGGACGCTACGGCAACCGCATTGCCAAGGGCAAATTCACCCTTGATGGACAGACCTACCAACTCGAAACCAACGACGGCCCGAACACCCTGCACGGCGGCGTGAAAGGCTTTGACAAAGTCGTGTGGACGGCAAGCGAACACAACGTGGACAATGGCGCTGCCCTGAAACTCACCTACGTGAGCAAGGACGGCGAGGGCGGCTACCCCGGCACGTTGACTTCGACGGTCGTTTACCACCTCACCGACGACAATGCGCTGGAGGTAAGCTACGAGGCGACCACCGACAAAAAGACCATCGTCAATCTGACGCAGCATAGCTATTTCAACCTGTCCGGCGATTTCACGAAGCCCATCCTCGACCACGAACTGACGATTGATGCGGACAAATACCTGCCCGTGGATGCCACGCTGATTCCGACGGGGGAACTGAAGGCGGTTGAAAAAACGCCTTTTGATTTCCGTCAGGCAAAGGCAATTGGACGGGACATCGAGCAGAAGGACGACCAATTGACGAAGGGCAAAGGCTACGACCATTGCTGGGCGCTGAATGGTCAAGGTTTCCGCAAGGTGTCCACAGCTTATCACGCTGGCACGGGCAGGCTTTTGGAGATTTCCACCGACGAGCCGGGCATCCAGTTTTACTGCGGCAACTTCCTGGATGGCACTTTGCCAATGCCGGGGGGTGGCACTTACGCTCACCGCACTGGATTTTGCTTAGAAACGCAGCATTACCCCGATTCGCCGAACCAAAGCTCCTTCCCAACCACGACCTTGGCTCCCGGCGAGAAATACGCCACGAAAACGACCTTTAAATTTTCAACGAAATAAAGATTAATGGTAAATGCTAAATGGTAAATGGTAAATGCCTCACGATTTACCATTTACCATTTACCATTTAAAACCAACTTCAACATGTCAGTATTAGCAACCATCGATTGGGTAGTCATTGCCCTTTATTTTCTCCTCATTTTCGGCATAGCCTGGTGGGTCATCCGCAAGGGCGCCAACACCTCGGACGAATACTTCCTTGCTGGGAGGAATCTTAGCTGGTTCGTCGTCGGCGCTTCCATTTTTGCATCCAACATCGGTTCCGAGCACCTTGTCGGTCTTGCAGGCTCCGGCGCTACGAGCGGCGTGGCGATGGCGCACTACGAATTGCACGCCTGGTGCCTGCTGATTTTGGGTTGGGTTTTAGCGCCGTTTTACATGCGCTCCAAAATCTACACGATGCCGGAGTTTTTGGAAAAACGGTTTTCGCCGACTGCCCGTTGGGTGCTTTCGGTCATTTCCCTCGTCGCTTATGTGCTTACCAAAATAGCGGTCGGCATCTTCGCCGGGGGCATCGTTTTCGGCGTCCTCCTGCCGGAGATGAACTTCATGGGCTTGAACAGTTTTTGGATTGGCTCCATCCTGGTGGTGGTTTTGACCGGGATTTACACCATCCTTGGCGGGCTACTGGCGGTCGCCTATACCGAAGCTATTCAGACTATTATCCTCATCATCGGCTCCATTTTGGTCACCTATTTTGGACTGGATGCACTCGGCGGATGGGCGGAATTGAAGTCCATTGCAGGTTCCGAAATGTTCAACCTTTGGAAGCCGCTCGTGCCTGCGGGCGTGGAAGGAACCTGGGCGCCCGTGAAGACCAGCACGGAGATGGCGTGGTATTTCAACAGCAACTACCCCTGGCTGGGCATGTTGTTCTGCGCCCCCATCATCGGGCTTTGGTACTGGTGCACCGACCAGTACATCGTGCAGCGGATGCTCGGCGCTCCCAACCTGACGGAAGCCCGCCGGGGCACGATTGCGGCAGCATTTTTCAAGCTGTTCCCGGTTTTCATTTTCATCATTCCGGGCATCATCTGCTACGCTTTGGCAATCAGTGGCAAAAACCAGGAAATCGCTCAAGCCCTCTTGGGTGACGATGGTAAAATCATCACTGCCAACGCCCAGCAAGTATTCCCGCTTTTGGTGGCTAAAATATTGCCCGCAGGCATTCGGGGCATTGTGGTGGCGGGGCTTTTGGCTGCTTTGATGAGCTCGCTCGCCGGGGTGTTCAATGCTTGTTCCACCTTGTTCACCATGGACTTGTATCCGAAATTCCGCAAGAACATTTCTGAAAAAGAACTGGTGCGGGTGGGTCGCATCGCCACCGCCGTCATGGTGGTCATCGGCTTGTTGTGGATACCCGTGATTCAGGGCAGCCGGGGCTTGTACGACTACCTGCAAAGCGTTCAGGGATACCTTGCCCCTCCCATTTTCGTGGTCTTTTTCTTCGGCATTTTCAACAAACGGCTGAACGCCAAAGGGGCGCTCGCAGCGATGTTGGTCGGCTTTGCGCTGGGGCTTTTCCGGTTGGCAATTGACACGCCGGTGATGCTGAATCACGGCTTCACCTACCCCGAAGGCTCCTTCTTTTGGGTCATCAACAATATATTCTTCCAGTATTACAGCCTGCTGATTTTCCTCATTTCCGCCGCCGTGATGGTGGCAGTGAGCTACTCTTCGGCGGCGCCGAACCCGGCACAAATTCAGGGACTGACGTTGGGAACGGTCTCTGCCGAGCAAAAGGCGGAGACGAAGGCTACTTACCGGACGGTGGACATTGTTGCTTCCGTGTTGGTGCTTGCCTTGATTTTGGCGGCTTACTTGTATTTCCAGGGGTAAAACCTTGGCGATATATTTTGGGATGTTTGACCAACACGACTTTTTTCTTCAACACATAGTCACATGAGTTCACATAGCTTTTTGAGCATCAGCAAACTATGTGAACTCATGTGACTATGTGTTGAAGAAAAAAGTCGTGTTGGTCAACCATCCATCTGATTTGATAAAGCAGGAGGTCTTTTGAAAAAATGCCTTCTGCTTTTTTCATTCACCCAAACTGAACCAGCATTCCGCAATTCATGAAATTCAAAGGATTCATCTTCGACATGGACGGCACGATGGTGGACAATATGATGGTTCACCACCGGGCTTGGCAGCGCAAACTGGCGAACCTGGGACTGGATTTGTCCATCGGGCAAGTCAAGGAAAAAATTCACGGCATCAACGAGGAGATTCTGGAAAGAATCTTCGGCGAGCGCTTTACGACCGAGGAACGCCGCCGCATTTCCTGGGAAAAAGAGGCGGCTTACCGTGACATTTTCCTGCCGGAATTGAAGCTCGTGCGGGGTCTGCCCGATTTTTTAGAAAAGGCAAAAACCGCTGGAATCCCAATGGCAATCGGTACCGCCGCACCTACAGAGAACGTGGATTTTGTGCTCGACAACCTGAACCTGCGCCCTTATTTCACGGGCGTTTTCGACGCAAAAAGCGTCACGAAGGGCAAGCCCGACCCTGAAATATTTGAGGTAGCTGCCGCCGCAATGGGGCTTTCCGTTCGCGATTGCCTGATTTTCGAGGACAGCCTGACGGGAGCGGAGGCAGCACGGAGAGCCAATGCCAGGGCGGTCATCGTGACCACTACGCATGCTCGGGAAGAGTTTGCGCATTTTAACCACATCGTCCGGTTTGTCGAGAATTTCGAGGGGCTGGAAATGGATTTTTAAACACATTGACAGCATCACAAACATCAAGCGCCGCACGACTACCACGTTTGAGTTGGCGCTGCCCATCCTGTTCACTTCCGGCATACAACACATTGCCGAAAAGCCGGAGGGCATGGCGAAAATGCCCGGCTATGTGGTCGAGTTTTTGAAAAACATCCCCGTGCAATGGGACGAAGTGCGCTTCCTTTCGGGCTTTCCCGGCAAGGACATTGCCCTGGCTCGGCGGCACGGGGAGACTTGGTATGTTGTTGCCATCAACGGTGAACCGACCGCCAAAACCATGCAACTCGACCTTTCTTTTCTGGCAGGCAAAACGGGAGTGCTTTTTTCCGACGGGGAAAAAACAGCCGTGCCAATTAAAAAAAAGGAGGTTCGTGCCGGGAAACTGGAGATTGGCATTGCACCGCATGGAGGGGTCGTGATGAAATTTTGAAGCTTTGACCATTGATTTTCCACTTCCCGCAGTCAAAACTCGAACTCACGTTTCATTTACTTTTTCTCTTGTTCACCATGCAACTTGAATTTCCCGCTATTCATTTACACTCCAGCGAATGGGCAAAGCTGGAACCTTCCATCTTCAATCGCTCCACGGACGGCTCTCCATCTGACTTCCTGACTCATGTAAAACTGATGGCAGACGACCAATATCTCCACGTCAAGTTCGAGTGTGAACGAGACTTGTTTGTCGCAGAAAATTACCTGACCCAGCACAACGACCCGCTCTACAATCAGGAGGTGTTCGAGATATTCATTGCCGCAGGTGAAAGCGCCCCGGCTCATTATCTCGAATTTGAAATCAACCCGAACAATGCAATTTGGGTGGGCAAAATCAGCAACCCCAGCCTCGGCGAGGGCAGCATCTCGGCGGAGATGGTCGGGCATGATGAGAGCGGCATTTTGCATTCCGTAAAAAAAGGCAAGGACTGTTGGAGCGGTCAGTTTTCGATTCCCTGGGTCCTGATTTCGGGACAGCAGCGAAAGCATTACCGGGTCAATTTTTACCGCATCGTTTCGACAAAATCACAAGCTGAAAAGGACTGGGTTTGTGGCGAGGACTGCGAGTTTTTGTGCTGGAATTCGACCCTGAGCGGGGCAGTGGCGGCGTTTCACAAGCCGAGGCGGTTTGGGCATTTGGTGATTCATTGAAGCTGAAAACTATACAGATTTTTTAAGGCAGTAGAATTTATCGGTAAGTCACCTGTAGCACAGCCTTCAGGCTGTTTTGGGGTGCGGCGTTTGAGCCCCCGCCCGATTTTTAAAAAACACCGGGGGGGGGAGCGGCCCCCCCCAAAAAACAACAA
>CAZHLB010000421.1:0-844 GCA_964533005.1 uncultured Saprospiraceae bacterium | reverse complement strand
CCCATCTCTTCTAATCCTATCCCCCACCCCCCCCCACCCCCCCCCCCACCCCAAAACAGCCTGAAGGCTGTGCTACCGGTGACTTCCGGCTTAAAAAATAGCTTCAAAAAAATCTGTTGAGTTTTCAGTTGAAAGGCAAAAAAATCAAAAAAATCTTCTTCTCTTCATCCGCTTTCCCCTTCGCCAGACCATCCGGTCGAAGACAAGAAAATTTTTTCAGGCAGAAATCAATCTTCAAAAGACAGGTAAAATCGTCGCACCGGCATTTTCGGAAAGCGGAGCGGGCAGGCTGGAACAGGGAGCGGCATTTTAACACAAGCGACTGAAAACGTGCCGTTCTACAAATTTTTAAAATGTGGCATATTATTCGTTGGCGCTGACTTCGCTATCGAGACTGCACGTCAAAATGTCCGTTCCTGTTGAGTTATGTGTTTTTTACTAAAACAAAATGGGTTAGCTTTGCCACACCCATCGTGCCAAAATTCAGGACGGGCACAAATTTCCTTCCCCCTATTTTTGAAAAATTTTCTCCCTCAGACAAAACACGTTGGACAAGACTTATTTTTTGAGGAACACAAATCATTAAGCACACCATGCTGAAACAGCAACTTAGCCAAAAAATGATGCAGAAGCTGTCGCCGCAGCAGATTCAGTTAATGAAACTGCTGCAAATCCCGACGGCTATTCTCGACCAGCGCATCAAAGAAGAATTGGAGTCCAACCCGGCGCTCGAAGAAGGCGACACCGAGGACGAATTCGCCGAATTGACCAGAACCGAAGAGTCTGCCGTCGACCAGGAGCAAGCTGAAATCCAAGCCGAATCTGAGTCCGACACGGCAACGGA
>CAZHLB010000420.1:0-6138 GCA_964533005.1 uncultured Saprospiraceae bacterium | reverse complement strand
ACAGTTCCTTTCAGGATGACAAAAGCGGCTTGCAGGCGTGTTTAACGACTTATGAAACAGCCTCATCTGGCTTGGATTTTCAAACAGCAAATCATGAAACTGAAAATATTCTTTCTCTCCGCCGTGCTTGCAGCCTTCGGGCAATTCGGCTGCAAAGACTTCGTGGACGGCATCAACGAAGACCCGAACAATGCCCCCGACGCCTCGCTCGACGTGGTGTTGCAGGCGGCGATGGTCAGCACCATTGTCGTGCATGAAGGCGAAGACGCTCGGCTCGCTGCACTTTGGGCAAGGCAGTTCACCGGCTCCGACCGGCAGTATTCGGGCTACGAGATTTACAATGTGGTTTCCAACGACTGGAATTGGGACAAGAATTACATCATCATCAAGAATGCCGACATCGTCATCGAGAAAGCGGCGGTGGAAAACAACAAGTTAGCCAGCGGCATCGCCAAGGTTTTGAAGGCGCACACATTTGGCAAAATGACCTCGCTCTGGGGCGACGTTCCGTTTTCGGAGGCGGCGAAATTTCCGGAAATCACCGACCCGAAATTCGACGACCAAATGGCTGTCTATCAAGGCATTCAGCAATTGCTGGATGAAGCGGTGAGCGACTTGAGCGGGGGTCCCACGAATGCGGCAGTGGCTGCGAAAGACTTCTTTTTTGGCGGCGACGCCGCTGCCTGGGAAGCGGTTGCGAATACTTTGAAAGCTCGTTTTTACCTGCACGTCGGCGACTACGCCAATGCCGCAGCTTCCGCAAACAAGGGCATCGCAGACCCAAGCGGCGACTGGCTTGCCCCGCATCCGCAAGGCAATTTTACGCTGGACATGAATATGTGGTTCGACTTCGGGCAGATAAATCGCTTCGGCTACATGACTGCCAACGGTGCTATTTTGCCTGCTTTGCTCGACCCTGCTTCAACTACCTACCGGGGCAATGCGAAGACGGACGAGGCGGCTCGTTTCAATTTCGTTTACGTCGGCACAAGCCCCGATTATGATTTGAATTACGATGCGATGTGGGCGGCAAATGCGTCCTACCCGCTCGTGACTTCGCTGGAAAATCACCTCATTCTCGCCGAAGCGGAATGGCGGCAAGGCAACACGGCTGCGGCGCTCGATGCGTTGAATGCCGCCCGTGCCGACTTGGCGGCGCTGTTCCCGGACGGAACTTACGAGGCTTACGAAATGGCTGATTTTGCCGAAGGCGGCATCGCAGGCAGACCCGGCGAGAGCGCCGAGGATGCTTTGCTCCATGAAATTCTGGAGGAAAAATACGCCTCGTTGGTGGGTCAAATCGAGGTCTTCAACGACTTGCGGCGCACGGATAATTATCTGGGTCTCCCGCCGACGACGGGCAGCGCTTTCCCTGAGCGGTTCCTGATTTCGCAGGATGAAATTGATGCGAATGTGAATGCGCCGAACCCAATTCCGGATTTGTTTGAGCCGACGGACGTGAATAAGTAAGCGTTGATAAGGGATGATTTTGCAGCAAAATCATCCCTTAAGTAGTAGAGTAGATTTAAACAGCACTTTTTTTCTTTCAACACATAGTCACATAGTTCACATAGTTTTGATAATCAAAAAACTATGTGAACTATGTGACTATGTGTTGAAAGAAAAAAAGTGCTGTTTAAATTCGTCTGACTACTTATCAACCATTTATAAACTAACGCATGGTTGTAAGCCCCGCAACCCAAGTTGCGGGGCTTTTTTTGTGAATGGAGGGGAAGGTTAGTTTTAGTTTTTGCGCAGGAAGGTGGGAAGAGCCTTGTATTTATGGCATAGGTAGATTGCCTTTTTTGCGAAGAATCAGGCAACGGGAATTCCGGTACAATTTTGGCGCACGGCGCACTTTACCCTCCCGCAGGCTCCTCCGCCATGATTCACAAACTTCCATTTGGCTTACTTTCCATATCGCTCTGTCTTTCCTGTCTTCTTTTTGGAAAAAATAGCGAGGTCAACTCCGACCCCGCAGCAATTAACAATCAGCAATTAGCAATTAGCAATTTCCCGCCTTGCGACACGGGTATTCAAACCCTGTTTTTTGAAGTCAATCGCACCACTTTTGGCTTTAAAAATGCCGCCTATACCGAGCCTTTCGACCCTGCTTTGGCGAACAAAAAGGTGGCGCTTCTCTGCGATTCCGTGCAAATGCGAGTGGTTGGCGTGGCAGGCAATTTGAATTCCGCCGGGGTGAGCGACAGCCTCGGTTTGGTGATTCGATACAAAAATCAGGACGGCTCCAACTCGACAATTCCTACCTTTTTATTTCAAAGCGGCAAGCTCCGGTTCACACACCAGGCAGGTGATTTTGAATGCAATTTGCTGCCGCAAATGGTGTCTGACATTGCGATTGGCGGCGACCATTTCCTTGTTTTTTCGTTGGATGCCTGCCTCGCCGGGCTTGGTTTTTCGCTCGAAACGGGCGACACGATTGAGTTGCTGGCGGATTTTTCCATCTCGCCAAACGCACCGCTGCAAGATATTTTTTTGCCCGTTCCAAACCTGGAAGCCTTCGGCGTTGCCGTGCTCGATGGCGTAAATTATGCCTGCGACCCGGTGGCTGAAACTTTCACTTTGGGCAAAACCGAGACGGTGCTGGATTTTCCAAACACCACTTCCGGCTTGCCGCAAGGATGCGCACCGGGCGAGTTGACCTACCGATTTTTTGTCCCCGACAACGATTTCGCCGACTTTTTTGGCGACGAGCTTCGGCCTGCTCCAAAAGTGGATTCCATCGTTTTCGATTTCGACCCCGGTTGGCTGACGGCGTTCGACCAAGCGGAGGTTTTTGTTTCGATTCCGGGGCATCCGGTTTTTGGGGCGAGCTATTTTCCGTTGCCGCCGCTGCACGATTTTCCGAGCGGGCACTACGTCGCAAGGTTCGACACGCTGGCGCACTCGCCGCCGCTGAATATTGTCCAGACTTATTTTTTCGACCTGAAAATCAAGCTGTTGGCGAATTGCACTTCGGCGACCGGCGGGCTGGCGGGCGGCAATTCTTACCAAATCGCCGCCAAAGTTTTTTACGAAGACCGCCGCTACGCAAGGTTCATCGGAGACGGCAGTTGCGCAGAAACGCAGGTGGATTCGGCTTTCAGCGAGTTCTTTTTTGAGAGCCTGCCCGTCCTCGAAATGCAAAGTTTAAGCCCGGCAAACGATACTTTGAGCAACGGCGTGGGGGAATGGCTGGTGCAAATTTGCAACACCTCGGCAGCGGGCAGCATCGGTGCAACCTGGCTCACAATCGAACAGGCGGGCAGCAGCTTGGAGGTGCTTTCGGTGGAAAACGTCACCGACCCTGGCAACCCGGTGGGTTTGACTTTGCAGAGCTACGGCTCAAATGTGTTTGTTTTTGCGCCGGGTCTTGCGCCTGGCGAATGCCTCGATTTTCGCATCCGGGCGACCGGAAACAATTGCCAAAACATTGATTTTCAAGCAAAAACAGGGTGGCTTTGCACATTGCCTGCCGAGCCGGGATGGACGCCGGAAGCTTACCCGCCTTGCCCGGCGCAGTCGCTGGATTTGTCGCTGTCCGTTTCGTCCGGCAGTTTTTTCACCCACACGCAGGACGTTTTTCAGGTGCCAAACTGTACTGCATCCGTGATGCTTTGCCTGAATTTGCCAGCAAACACGTTGGCGAGCCTCGAAATTTTGGACAACGGGCAGGCCTTCAACGGCGGCTTGGGCTTGTGCAACGGCTTGAATTTGGCGCTCGAAATTTTTCCCGGCAGTCACTTTTTGGAGGTGAAAAACAACCTGACTGGCTGCTCGGACACCGCTTCGGTCACCGTTTTTTGCGCCCAGCATGACTCGCTGGAAATTGATTTGCCGCTCCATCAAACCGACACGATTTGCTTTTCCGGCATCGAATTGCCGAGCGGAATTGCCAGCCTGGCGAATGCCTGTTTCGACGGCTCAAACGTGAGCTACGCAATTTTGAACGATACCTGCCTGGCGCTCACCGGCAACTGGGTCGGGCAGGAAAATGCCTGCATCGTGCTTTGCGACAGCCTGGGTTTTTGCGACACTACTTTTTTGACAATCAACGTCTTGCATCCATTTCCGAATGGCTTGAAAGACACCATCGTGGTCACCCAGGAGCGCCGGTTTTGCTTCGACCCGGTGCAACTCAACCTTGCCGGGCAGCTTTTTTCCATCGAAAATCTCTGCGAAAACCAGGGCGGCAGCGAAGTCAAGTTCGAGTTGGACGCCGCCCAATTTTGCGTCAGCTACCTCGGCTTGGCGACCGGCGTTGACTCTGCCTGCATTCGCCTCTGCGACGACCAGGGTTTTTGCGACACCATTAATATATGTGTCGCCGTCGTGCCCGGCAGTGTGCAGGTTGACACGGTGTGGCTTGGCGTGGACACGGTGACTTTTTGTTTCGATGAAAACTTGCTGCCTGCGCCGTTCGAAAGCATCGAAGACATCTGCCCGGAAGCCAATGGTGGCAACGTTTCTTTCTCAATTTCAGGCAATTGCGTCACCTACTTCGGCACTTCGGTGGGCGTGGACACGGCTTGCATTCGGGTGGAAGATGCGCTGGGAAATGTGGCGCTGATTCATTTCGTGGTGACGACGGCGAGAACTTACCCGGCGACTTTTTGCGACACGATTTTCGTTGGAGAGGAAAAAATCTTCTGCCTCGACACGACCGAATTGCCCGGCACGGTGGTGAGCTACGACAATTTTTGCCCCGGCGAAGGCTTCGCCGATTTTTTCGTTATCCCGCAAGTTTTCTGCCTGAATTACAGCGGTTTATCACCTGGAAAAGACACCGCCTGCGTGGTGCTTTGCGACGACCGGGGCGTGTGCGACACGACGTATTTCTGCATTTTCGTCAAAGAATACTTCGACCCGCCGACGCTTGGCGACGACTCGACTTCGACCGAAACAATCACCCCAGTGGTGATTGATTTCCTCGCCAACGACACCTTGCTCGGCGGCATTGACACGATTTTCGTGCTGCACCTGCCGGGTCAAAACTTGTCGGGAACCATCCTTTTGAACTCCGACAACACCTTCACTTACATCCCGACCGAACCGTATTGCGGCCGCCAGGACGAATTCACCTACGTCGCCTGCAATCCCAACGGCTGCGACACGGCGACGGTCACTATTCAAATCCTTTGCGTCGAACTAACGGTCTTCACCGCCGTTTCCCCGAACAACGACGACGTGAACGATGTCTTTTTCATCGCCAAAATCGAGGAGTTTCCCGGCAGCCATCTTACGATTTACAACCGCTGGGGCAACCTGGTCTTCCAAACCACCGACTACCGAAACAATTGGCCCGGCACCTGGGGACACGACGTCGAACTGCCCGACGGCACGTACTTTTACCTCCTCGAATGGACGGACAACGGCGTGACGACGAAGCAGCAGGGGTATATCGAGCTTTTTAGATGATTTCGGATTTCGGGATTTCGGATTTCGGATTTGCCGCATCTCAGAAATCCGAAATCCGCAATCCGAAATCGAATGCAGTTCATCATTTTCGACCTTGAGGCAACGTGTTGGGAGGGCGCTCCTGCGAACATGGTGCAGGAAATCATTGAAATCGGGGCGGTCAAGCTTGACCGGTTTGGGGAGTTGGAGGGGCAGTTCAACCGCTTCATCCGGCCTGTTTTGAACCCGAACCTCTCGCTTTTTTGCAGGCAGTTGACCAGCATTGACCAGATTTCTATCAACCGGGCACGACCGTTCCCGGAGGTTGTCAAAGATTTTCAAGACTGGATTGAAGTGGACGACGGGGAGGAATACCTGCTCTGTTCGTGGGGCGGTTTCGACAAAAGAATGCTCGTCCAGGATTGCCAATTGCACCGGCTGGAAAGCGATTGGGCGCTGCCGCACCTCAATTTGAAGCAGCAATACCACCAAATCAAGCGGCTGAAAACTTACAAGGGATTGAAAAAAGTGGTGGAGTTGGAGGGGTTTGAGTTCACGGGGGTCTATCACCGGGGCATTTCGGATGCTCAGAATCTGGCGAAGGTTTTTCTCAAGCACCTTGATGAGTGGCAGTTTTGAGGAAGCGGCTACCTTTGACTTTCAAAAATTTAAACTCAGCGTTTGACCTTTTTGATTAAATGATTGAAGATTAAATGATTACATGATTGTTGATGGAATGGC
>CAZHLB010000419.1:0-6141 GCA_964533005.1 uncultured Saprospiraceae bacterium | reverse complement strand
TCGGAAATGTGGGTTCCAAATTTCCGGCGAGCCAGCCATCTTTCCGAAAGTATCAAACTTTCGGAAAGGTCTGCTCCTTTTACTTTTTACTTTGCTCTTTTTACTTTTTACTTCAAGGTCATGGATAAAACCAAAAAATATCTCGTCACCTCCGCCTTGCCTTATGCCAATGGCGAACTGCACCTCGGTCATCTCGCAGGCGCCTATTTACCTGCTGACATTTATGTCCGATATCTCCGAGCCACCGGCTGCGAAGTCTGCTATATCTGCGGCTCAGACGAGCATGGCGCTGCCATCACGATGCGGGCAAAAAAGGAAGGCGTTTCTCCTCGTGAAATCATAGACAAGTACCATGCGCTGAACAAAGACACGTTCCAGCGGCTCGGCATTTCTTTCGATTATTATCACCGCACGAGCGAGCCGCTGCACCACGAAACTTCGCAGGCTTTCTTTTTGAAACTCATTGAAAAAGGCGGCGAATTAGAGGAGCGGGAGACCCAGCAATATTTTGATGAAGAATACCAGCAATTCCTTGCCGACCGATACATCGTTGGCGAGTGCCCAAAATGCGCAAACCCCGAAGCTTTTGGCGACCAGTGCGAACGCTGCGGCAGCTCGCTTTCGCCGACCGAATTGAAAAATCCCCGCTCCGTTTTGAGCGGCAAGCCGCCGGTGCTGAAGCCTACCACGCACTGGTATTTTCGTTTGGACAAACACGCAGGTTGGCTTCGGGATTGGATAAAAAATGGCATCCTCGATGGCAAGCAGCATCACGACCCAAGCGCCTGGAAAAAACACGTCACCGGTCAATGCCTTTCCTGGCTGGATGAGGATGAAGGTTTGCGACCCAGAGCCATCACCCGTGATTTGGATTGGGGCATCCCCGTGCCGCTGCCAAGTGCGAAGGGAAAAGTGCTTTACGTCTGGTTCGATGCGCCCATCGGCTACATTTCTTCGACCCGGCAGTGGGCAATTGAAAACGGGCAGGATTGGGAAAGCTGGTGGAAAGGCGAAGACGTGAGCCTGGTTCATTTCATCGGCAAGGACAACATCGTTTTTCACTGCATTGTCTTCCCCGCTATGCTCGAGGCGCACGGCGAATTTGCTTTGCCGGTGAACGTGCCAGCCAATCAATTCCTCAATTTCGAGGGTCGGAAATTCAGCAAAAGCAAAAACTGGGGCATCGAACAGCATGAGTATTTGGAGGAGTTTGCGGAGTTTCCGAATCGGGAAGATGCCCTCCGCTGGGCTTTGATTCGGAACATGCCGGAGAACCGGGACGCCGATTTTAAGTGGGATGAGTTCGTGGATTTCCACGACAAGGATTTGGCGGACAACCTGGGGAATTTTGTGAACCGGGTGCTGGTGCTGACGCAAAATTGGTTTGGCGCAGTCACCCCCCCTGCCCCCCCTCGAGGGGGGTATGACACGGCTTGGTTGCAAGAGAAATTAATGCCGGTGACGCAGTTGACGGCTTCGCTGGTGGAAGACATCGAAGGTTTTAGCTTCAAAACTGCGGCGGCGACGCTCATGGAAATTTCTTCCTGGGGCAATCAATATTTGCAGGACGCCGCTCCCTGGGCGGTTCGGAAAGCTGATCCGGAAGCGCCGGTTATCGCTGAAAATATATTTGTCAGCCTGCAAATCGTGGCGCTTTTGAGTTTGGTGACCGAGCCGTTTATCCCGTTTACTTCCTTGAAAATCAGGAAGATGCTAAACCTTCCGCCGGTCGGAAAGGGCGATTTGGAAACGGCGCTGGAGAATTTATCAAACGGTCAGCCGCTGTTGCCAGCCGGTCACCAACTCGGCGAATCGGAGATTTTATTTCCCAAAATCAACGACCGCAAGGACGACAGCCGCCTGAAAATCATCGAGCGCCAAAAAGAGAAACTCGCCGCCATCCTCGCCGCAGAGGAGCAATCCAACAAAGCAGCCATGCCACAATTTCAACCGTTGAAACCGGAAATCACTTACGAAGACTTTTCCAAATTGGACATCCGAACCGCCACCATCCTCGCTGCCGAGCGCATTCCAAAAGCGGATAAATTGCTCAAACTGACGGTGGATTTGGGGTTGGAACAGCGCACCGTCGTCAGCGGCATCGCCGAGCATTTTTCACCGGAAGAAGTGATTGGGAAACAGGTGCTTTTGCTGGCAAATCTTGCTCCCCGCAAACTGCGTGGCGTTGATTCGCAGGGGATGATTTTGATGGCTGAAAATGCGGAGGGGAAGTTGGGATTTGTGAATGCGGGAGATAGTTGGGGGGCTGGCTGGACGGTGAAATAATCATGAAAAAATTAATGCCGTGAGATTACCAAACGCAGAAAACGCCTTCATTCCTGATGACAAACTTTATGGGTATTGCCTTTCGGAAGAACATCCGTATGGCAAACACAAGGCATTTCTTTTCAAGACATTGCTTGAAATCTCCTATGAAAATGCAGAGGTTCTTCGCAATGCAATCCTTGAAGCTGTCTTGGTCCATGAAGCCATTCACACAAAAACCATTAGTTTTGGAAAACTTTACACAGTTGATTTTCCCTTTGAAAGAAACAACCGTTCAGTCGTTATTCGAAGTGGTTGGATTTTCAGAAATGAAGAGGATTTTCCGAGACTGACAACTTGCTTCATCCTTTAATTTTTAATGCCATGGAAGAAAAAATTGAAACGCTCGACGTGGTAGTTTTAAAGAAAAACCTGCCGTCTGAGAACCTTCGAATTGGTGCAATCGGCACTGTCTTGGAGAAATTTGACGACGATACTTTCCTGGTGGAATTTGCTGACAAACGAGGCGTGGCTTATGCCATGGTCGAACTGAAAGCTAGTTCACTGCTCAAGGTTCACTACGAACCAATTGCTGCATAAACTTCTGAAACGAAAAACTTCTCATCCATTGAAAAAGCAGCATAGACTACTCCTCCTTGCCCTCACTTTCCTCGCTGCCGCCGGTTTCGGCTGGAAAATGTTCGCCCTCTTTCAAGACGAAAAATTGTGGGGGCACCTGCCGCTCTACTTATTTTTTGCAGCCTGGAGTTTCCTCATTTTACTCGCCTGGAAACGCTTCACCCGCCATCCGAAAGGCTTGCGCTGGCTGGGACTTTCCACTTTGAGCGGCGTCTTGCTGGCGCTTGGTTTTCCGCCCATTCCTTTGACGCCGTTATTGTTCATTGGATTGGTTCCTTTGCTGATAGTCGAGCACGAAGTCGCTCTTGCGAAAGCTGACCCAACTTCACAAACTCGAACAAGTTTGTTTCCCTACGCCTATCACGCCCTCGTCACTTGGAATGTTCTCACCACTTATTGGGTCGCAAACACCGCTTTCCTCGCAGGCATATTTGCCATTTGGGTTAATCCGCTTTTGATATATCTGCCTTTTCTGGCTTTTCACCTGACCAAAAAAGCGCTGCCGAAAATCGCTTACGCCGCCTTAATCGTGTATTGGATAGCCTTTGAAAAGCTGCATTTGACCTGGGAACTTTCGTGGTCGTGGCTGACGCTGGGCAATGCTTTTGCCCGTTTTCCAAGCTGGGTGCAGTGGTATGAATACACAGGTGTTTTTGGAGGGACGCTTTGGATTTTAGGCTTGAACGTGTTGGTTTTCAGCATTTTGAAAAAGGCGGGCTTTCAATTTTCCTGGGCAAAGATTTGGGGGGAACAAAAAATAAGGGTGCTCGGAACGGTAGCTTTGATTTTGCTGCCCATCCTGATTTCCCTGGCGATTTATTCCAAACAGCAAGACAAAGGTCGGGAAGTCGAAGTCGTCGTCGTGCAGCCCAACTTCGAGCCGCATTATCAAAAATTTGAACTCCCCATCCGCCAGCAAATCGAGCAATACCTGACACTTTCTGCCGCCGCCATTACCGACAAAACGGAGTATTTGCTTTGGTCGGAAACCAGTTTCAGCGCCGGTCGCATCAACGAGTTGAAGGAGCATTCTATCATCCGGGAATTGCAGAGTTTCCTGACTAAATATCCAAAAGTAAAGCTGGTCACCGGCGTCGCCGCCTACAAAATATTTGAACCGGGCGAGCCGCACACTGGGCATACAAGAACCGAAATCGAAGGCAACGACACCATTTATTGGGAAGCCTACAACGCTTCCCTTCAAGTGGAAGCTGGCGTGGACAGCATTCCGTTTTACATCAAATCGAAGCTGGTGCCAGGCGCCGAAATACTGCCTTATCACAAGTACCTGTTTTTCCTCAAACCCATCGTTGACCAACTCGAAGGTTCCGTCGAAGGGCATGGCTCACAACCGTACCGGGAAGCTTTTCCAAGCGGCAGTGGCAAAGTTGCGCCAGTGGTTTGCTACGAAAGCGTTTTTGGAGAATACCACACGGGTTACGTCAAGGCAGGCGCCCAAGCCACTTTCATCATGACCAACGACGGTTGGTGGGACAATACCGCCGGTCACAAACAACATCTTCAATTTGCCACTTTGCGAGCCATCGAAACCCGCCGAAGCATCGCCCGAAGCGCCAATACCGGCATTTCTTGTTTCATCAATCAACGAGGCGACATTTTGCAGCCGACGAAATACGGCGTTCCCGCTGCCATTCGGGGCACGATAAAATTCAATGACGAACTTACTTTTTATGTGCGGTGGGGAGATTTGATAGCGAGGGTCGCTGTCTTTGCGGCGGTTATTTTTCTGCTCAATACGCTGGTCAAGAGCATTTTGCAAAAGAATAAGCAAGTGCAGGCTTGAGAAAATCAGCGGGTGAAAAGGCTAATTTTGATTCGCCCATAGTTGTAAAGTATTGACATGAATACAATTACTGAAAAAACAACCGTCTCCGCTTGGCAGCGCCGCCAACAATTCGTGCCGAATGCAATCGGCGTTTTCAATCCATCCACCGCTCGCAGCGCCAAAGGCGCCATCGTCACCGACCTCGACGGGCGGGAATTGATTGATTTTGCTGGCGGAATCGGCGTACTCAATGCGGGTCACTGTCCCGAACCGGTGGTTCGTGCGATTCAAGCGCAGGCGGAAAAATTGATTCATACCTGCTTCAATGTTGCGATGTACGAGGAGTACCTCGACCTGGCGGAAAAACTGGCGAACCTGCTGCCGCATGGCAATGCCGGAACGAAAGTCATGCTCACCAACACCGGCGCAGAAGCAGTGGAAAATGCTATAAAAATTGCCCGGCAAGCGACCGGAAAAGCTGGGATTTTATGTTTCACCGGCGCATTTCATGGTCGCACGATGATGGCGATGACGCTCACCGCAAAATCAGGAAACAAACTCGGCTGCGGGCCCTTTGCTCCGGAGGTTTACCGGCTCGGTTTCCCAAATTATTATCGCTATGGAAACGGAATGTCCGAAGACATTTATCTCGACCAGGAAATCCAACGTTTACATGATTTTTTCCTCACCCATGCCGACGCTTCCAATATGGCGGCGGTCATACTTGAATTGGTGCAAGGCGAAGGCGGATTCAATGTTTGCCCTCCCAAATACCTGCAAGCTTTGCGCAAAATCTGCGACGAAAAAGGAATGCTGCTCATCATTGACGAAGTCCAATCCGGCTTCGGCAGGACAGGAAAATGGGCTGCCTACGAGCACTATGGCATCCAACCCGACTTGAGCACTTGGGCAAAAAGCTTGGGCAGCGGAATGCCCATCGGCGCAGTCCTGGGCAGGGCGGAAATCATGGACGCTGCCAAACCCGGCACACTCGGCGGCACTTTTGTAGGCAACCCCGTTTGCTGCGCCGCTGCGCTGGCGACCTTAAATTACATGGGGGAAATGGACATCTGCGCTCGTGGCAGGTGGGTTGGCGAGGTTGTTCGCAGTCGTTTCGAGGCTATGCAGGCAAGGTTTCCCGCAGTAATTGGCGAAGTGCGGGGCTTGGGGGCGATGCTTGCTTTTGAATTGGTGAAAAACGGCAACCCTACCCTACCCGATGCGGAATTGACCAAGGCATTAATTAATAAATGTGCGAAAAACGGGCTGATTGTCATCAGCGCAGGGACGTATGGAAATGTGGTGCGGGTGTTGAGTCCATTGGTAATTGAGGAAGAAATATTATTGAGAGGGTTGGATATTTTGGAGGAGAGCTTGGATAGTCTGATATAAGTGGTCAGCCTGCTTAATTGGACACTTTCGGTGAGTTCGAGTTCAGAGCGGCGGGGTTT
>CAZHLB010000418.1:0-6141 GCA_964533005.1 uncultured Saprospiraceae bacterium | reverse complement strand
GAGCGGCTCAAAACGGCGTGGACGGAGGTGCTAAACAATTAACAATCAGCAATTAACAATCAATCCAGCGAAAGCTCCTTGCCCAAGTAAAAATCAAGGATTTTCAACCTGAACACGTAGTCGTATTTCGCCGAAATCAAGTCCGTTTGTGCGATGTCGAGGTTGTTTCGGGCGGTGGTCAGTTCGAGGGAATTGATGGAACCGAGGGTGAATCGGCGTTCGGCGTTGCCGAAAGCTGCCTGCGCTGCATCCACCGATTTTTGCGCAGCAGCCAAAGCAAGACGGGCAGAACGGGCGTTGGTCAGGGCGGAAAGCACGTCCGTTTTGAGTTGCTGTTTGGTCAGGTCGGATTGCAGTTTGGCGTTCAAAATGGCAACCTCAGAACGCTGTACGTTGATGCCGTTTCGACCGTTGTTGAAAATGGGCACCTGCAAACTGAGTCCGATATTTTGCCCAAAATTTTCATTCAATTGGTCAAAATAGGGATTGTTGCTAAACGAATAAACGTCTTGCGGAAAGCCGACCGTCACGGGGGTATTGTCAATGAAAACCGTCTGGGTTACTATTTCCTCCCCACTTATCACTCCAATTTTTGAGGCACTCGACCACCGGGTGTCCAAGCCGCCGAAAGCCGTCAGCGTCGGCAGCAAGGCACTTTTTGCAATGTCCACGTCCGTCTCGGCGCTTTGCAAGCGAAACTCATCCGCTTTGATTTGCGGCTGGTTGCTCAATGCGCTGGCGTAGGTTTCCCGGAAGGAAATCGCATCGGGGTTGGCGTCGGCTGGAACGACCACCGCCGGGCGCTCCAATTTGATGTCGGTGTTCGGGTCGAGCTGCATTAACTCTTTGAGGTTCAGCATGGAAACGTCAATCAGGTTTTGCGCCTGGATGATGGTTTGCTCGTCCCTCGCAATTTGCGCCAGCACGTCGAGGCGGTCGTTGGCGGGCAAAGTGCCTGCCTGAATTAGTTTTTCCACCTGCTCCAACTGCCGGTTGGAAAGGTTGCGGCGAGCCTTCGCTGCTTCGAGTTGCTCCTCCGCCATCAAAATTTGCAGGTAGGCGGAAGCGATGCCAACGGCGACCGTATTGAAAGTAGTCTGCACATCTGCCTCGGCAGCCTGCACGTCGAGCTTGCCTTGCTTGATGGAATTGTTGATGAAACCGCCGGAATAAATCGGCGCAGAGGCATTCAATCCAAAGCTGTTGAAGCTGATGCGTTCGTTGTTGAAGGAGTTGGTAGTCGGGTCAATCGTGCGACCGAATTGCATGCCTGCCGAGGAACTGCCGTTGAGGCTGGGCAGGCGGGCGAGCTTGTTTTGTTTGTCGGTGAGGCTTGCCAAAGCGACCCCGGTTTGGGCTTGCTTGATGCTCAGGTTGTTGTCTTTTGCGTACTCGATGCACTTACGCAGCGACCAGGTTTCCTGACCCATGATGCTGCTTGCAAAAAACAGCCCTGCCAGCATCGCAAACCATTGAATACCAGAGCGAAAAGCGATTTTTCCAATCTTCATAATCCTAATTTTTTTAAAGGTGAAACAAGGATAGAGCAGCCCCCCAGGCAGGGGCAAATAATTCTATCAAAGCTATTTTCTTTTGGATAAAGATTGGAAGGAGGAAGGATGGTTGAATGGCTGATTGTGATTCGGCTTTAGCAGGGAAGCAGGTTTTGCTCCCCTTTTCGGGCTAAAGGTAGTTGCCTTTTCGACGTCAACCTCGTGCGCATCTCTTCCGATGGCAGAAATTATTTGCAACCGATGGAAGTGCGGGCTGGCGTGCCGTTCCCCGGACAACTTTACGAGCAACCGAGCAACACGGATATTTTCACCACCAGCCTCGATTATACCTACCCCTTTTCAAAGGAAGTGAACGTGCAAGTGGGCGGACGCTTCAGCGACGCTGACCTGGACAACGACCTGCGTTCTTTCGACGAGTTTACGCCGGGCGTGTTTGAACCGAATTTGCAGCAGAGCAATCATTATTTGTTTGAAGAAACCATCTGGGCAGGCTATGCCAAACTAAACTGGAAGGTGAAAAAATGGGCAGGCACAGCCGGTTTGCGCTACGAAGACAGCCAGTCGAAGGGCTACTCTGTCACGCTCGACTCAGCGCAGGAGCGGCATATCGGCAAGCTGTTCCCCAGTGCCAGCCTGAGCCGGGAAATCACCTCGAAAATCGGCGCAACCATGGCGTACAGCTACCGCATTGACCGCCCCTACTACGGCGACCTCAATCCATTCGTTTATTACCTCGACCCATACACTTATGAACAAGGCAATCCCCGCCTGCTCCCTTCCCTGACCCATAGCTCCAAGTTCAGCCTGTCGTATGAAAATCAGCCGTTTTTCAATGTAGAATACAAATACACCAACGAGGCAATGGTGGAAGTCACCGAGCAAAACGACGACACCGGCGAAACCTATCTGACCAAAGTCAACCTTGAATCCTTCAAGGTCATAAACATCAGCCTTTTTTTCCCGCTCGATTTCATTCCCAAAGTCACGGGTTACGGCGGTTTTATCGCCAATCACGGTTCGTATGATTCGCCTTTTCTCGGCGAACGCTTACACTCCCGCCCGTGCCGCCCTGCGTTGGCTTTTGCGGGTTGGGCTTGGGCGGCACGGTCGGGAATGTTTTGTTCTGCGCTTTTATATTTTATTGACATTCAATACTTTATGATTGAAACGGTCTTGCTGAAACCCTTCCCGGAAACTTTCAAATGATAAGTTCCTGCGGGAATTTCATCAACCTTCATGGTGCGAATTGAACCGTCTGGGGCAAATGAATTGTCTTTGAGAAGTAACCACCCCAAGTTGTCTATCAATTCAACCGAAGATGTTGAACTGCCCTCACACCTTATATAGATTATATCGTGTGAAGGGTTCGGCGAGACGGTTATTTTATATTTATTGTCTTGGTCGTTTGTCGAGGTGGTTACTGTTACTACAACTGCATCCGTTGCGGTACATCCTGAACTATTGGTTACGGTAACGGAATACGTCCCCATACTTGTTACCGTAATTGTCGGGGTAGTCGCTCCGGTTGACCAGAGATAGGTAAGTCCTGCTCCCGTCGCATCAAGTACAGCCTGTTGTCCCTGCTGAAATGTAATGTCTGCTCCTAAATTGATGGTTGGATTGGTCAGTGCAGTTACGGTTGCTGTGCCGACGATTTGGCAGCCATTTCCATCCGTTGCCGTGACCGAGTATGTTCCTCCCGGAACATTCAGCAAATTCTGTGTCGTCGCCCCGTTGCTCCACAAGTAACTTGCAATAGGGCTACCACCTGTGACGCTTACATTCACTTTCCCATCGTTGTTGCCGCAGGTTGTATTGGTTGGCGTGAGTGTCAAGGTAGCCACGGGCGTAGCATTTATTGTAGCCGAAGAAGTTACCGTGCAACCATTTATATCTGTTACGGTAACGGTATAAGTTCCGGCGGCTAATCCAGTTGCTGTTTGAGTATTTGCTCCGCTGCTCCAAATGAAACTTGCCAAGCCGACCCCGTTTTGGGAATTTACTGTTGCCGTTCCGTTGGCGTTCCCGCAGGTCGCATTTGTTTTAGTTGTCGAAACTGTCGCTACTTGTTGGGCGGTAATTGTTGCAGTTGCGGTACTTGTACAACCTCCGTTTGCGGTTACAGTTACTGTATATATTCCGGGAGCAAGGTTGCCAGCCGTGGCGGTTGTTGCGCCATTGTTCCACAAATAAGAAAAGTCTGTCCCCCCGGTTGGAGTTACCGTTATTGAGCCATTGGGTTGACCACAAGCGGCATTTACTGTCGATGTTGTGAGGACTGCACCTGAAAAACAATTCAGAGAAATTAATACCAATTCATCTCTTCTGAAATCAGCAAATACTATTTCATTATTTCCATCGCCATCCGTGTCGGCAACATCTAATCCTAAAACCTGCGGAGTATTTGATGATATTCCAACGTCAGAAAGAGTAGTTCCAACCAATCCGGTAGGGGTCTGTAGCCACATTCTAACCCTAACTTGATGATTCCTTCCTATAGCAAAATCCATATCTCCATCGTTATCCAAGTCGGCTACTTTTAGTCCTGTCCCTTTTTCGGCGTTGATTACCAAAGGAGTAGTTGTAAATGAGTCAATACCATTTATCAAGGCAACTACTTCTTGTTGAGGGTTGGCGGGTGAAGTGGCAGAAAGTGTGAAAATGACATCTGACATATTATCGCTGTTCCAATCGGCTATCTCAATATCAAAGGCTGTTTTCCCTGTAAATGAAACTTGTTTGGTAAAACTCTGCATCCCATTGTTGGTGTAAACTACTACTGTATTTGTCGTACTTTCACAAGCAATCGCTAAATCTAAATCTCCGTCGCCATCCAAATCAGCGGCTTCTATTTCTCTTGGAGCATCAACATTTGCGTCCACCACTAACTTTGTAAATGCTCCAATCCCATTATTTCGATACCAAAAAATTTTGTCATCGTTGTAGGAGCAAAGTACAATATCTACATCGTTATCTAAATCAACATCGGTTGCTTTAATCCCGTAGGACTCATTTGCATTGTTATCAATAATAATTTTTTCCCAGTTACCTTTTTTTCCATTATTTTTTAACCAAACAAGGTCGGTAGCATCTTTTGCGGTCACAAACGCATCCAAATCACCATCTCCATCAATATCAGCGGGTTCTATATCCGCAGCATAGTCAACATCATCATGCAGTCTCCAACTAAAAAAACTATTCGCTCCTAAATTTTCAAATACAGAAACTTCATTTTCTTTATTTACTACAAGTTCAACTCCACCAGTTACAAAAATATCTAAATCCCCGTCTTGGTCAAAGTCTGCAAATTTTGGAATTCCGACACTAATTAATCTGTTGTAAAGAGTATGCGAGAAAAATTCACCACCAATGTTTTCAAGCCAAGTAACATCGTGGTTATTGTCAGGCAATATTATATCTATATCACCGTCATTATCAATGTCTCCTTTTGACATCTCCGTTGTTGGGTTACCTCCTCCATATAGCCAATATTTTTGAATTATTTCTTTTTGAAACGTCATATTCCCTGTTTGCAACAGAACATAGGCGTAGGAATATTCATTTCCACCAGTATAAATGCTTGTCCTAACAATGTCCTTTGTTCCGTTTCCATCTACATCAAATACCAATATGTCCCCACCAATATCGCTTCCCGCATCGTCAATTACTGTTTGATTATAATTATCTGCTCCATTAAGCCAGTATAAAGCACCGGGGCCAGTTCCTGAAAATGAAAGTATATCTTTGATACCATCGTTGTTTAAGTCCTCAATAATAATTTTTTCAAAGCCCCCGCAATCGTTATAATTGTCTCCCCAACAATGAAGCCAAGCACCAACTGAAAAATTTGCATTGCCATCATTTAGAAGTAATCTTGCACCTGTGCTATCCTGAACTAAGCCGCTTCCTCCAATTACAATATCTATATCACCATCATTATCTATATCGTCCGCATCCATTGGGTGACGAAGATATGTGACATTGGAAATCAGAGACACTTCTGAAAAGAATAGATTACCTTGATTTAGGTACAAAAACAGCCCTTCATTAAAAATGCCAGAAGCAATAATGTCGATTTGTCCATCTGCATTGAAATCTGCAATATCGGCTGACACAAAATCCCAATTTGAGTCAACAGTCCACTTGACATAAGTTCCATCGACTTGACGTTGAAACCATGCTAATTCGCCATCTGTTTCGTTCCCAACAGTTGCTTGCATACAAATCAAATAATCCAAATCACCATCTAAATCAAAGTCAGCAATATCAACATCTCCAATTCTGGTGATGTTTTGAGATATTATTGTATGCTTAGGAAATTGCTTTGTTGGTTCGTTCTCTAACCAAATGAGTGCATCGGGGTCACGTTGAGCCGCAATGATGTCAAGGTCGCCATCTCCATCATAATCTTGCAACTTAACATTTATGGATTCGATGACTCCTTTGTTCAGAACTTGGGTTGAAAAAGATTGGGCGATTGCCCAAAGTGAAAATCCAAAAACCAAAATCAGGGTTGAAATAAGTTGTTTCATTTTTTTATTTTATTTATATTTTATTATTTCTTTTTGCGCCTAACGCAGTTTGTGAAAAAACTCACCACCTCCGTTTTTCAGGCAATTCAAATCCA